>NZ_WTKW01000138.1:0-10444 GCF_011378745.1 Pseudoalteromonas sp. Z1A6 | reverse complement strand
AATATTAGAACTGAAGAACGCGATATTTTTGGTCTAAATGATTTGATTTTTGAAGAATTGAATACATTAACAGATTCAGAAATTGAGGGTAATATAGAATTTAAAGTCATTCATAAAACGAAGGATAAAGAGTTACATCACCCAAAGGTGACTAGAGTTTTAACTCATGGAGATAAAGTTGAAGGTTTCTCGAAAGCTGATATTACAAATGGCTTCGCTAATGATTACTTATTACCTCTTTGGGAAATTTATAAAGGTGATAAAGGTATCCATAAAAAGGTATTGAATAAGATCGCCGAGAATAGAATTGCAGAAATAAAAGATGATCTAGATGAAAGCACTCCCATTGAACATTATAAAAAGATTTTTAACTCTTTGGGCATAGAAGATTGTGACTTTGAAGAAATATATGACGACTGTAAAAATAAAGACATAAGCTTGAGGTTTGTAAATCAATTTGCTCAATTACAAGCTGAGTGGGTGAAATCTTTAACATTTGAATTATCAAACTTACTTAATAGAAAAGTTCCTATTGTGCAATTAAAGAGAGGAGAGATAGATCGAGCTGTAGCTATCTTTGAGGCAATAAATCGCGGCGGCGAACCTTTAAGCGTATATGACCTAATAGTTGCAAAGTCGGCACAAAACCGTGAAGAAAATAACTTAACTCAGCAACTAATTCTTGGTCTTGGTAAAGAGCTACTAGTTCCAAAAGCGCTTTCTAAGAGTTTTAATAAGCAAGATAAAAAAATACAATGGAACTCTATAGGTTTCGGAGCCGTACATGGTAATGAGCCATTAAAAATAGTTAAAGATTGGTTCGTTAATTTACTTTCTGTACTGTCCTATACGAAAGAGCTCGGTGAGCCAATTGACATAGGTCATATAAAGCGCGAAAAAGCTCTTAAATTAAGTGCGGAGTTAGTAAATAAAAATATTAAGCATACAATAAATTCTATTAATAGAGCGTTATGCTTTTTAAACCTTAGATGTGGTGTTGTAAGCTGTAAGGATGTTCAATATAAACTCACTTTGGTCGTTTTAGGTTATTACCTTTGTGATGATGATATCTGGAATGATGTGGATAAGCTCAATAAGCTTGAGTATTGGTACTGGTCGATTACCCTTGGTGGTGGATATGCTAAGGCGCAAAATATCAGATGTATAAATGATATTAAAGAACTTGATAAGCTAATATTCCACGATGAAAATAAGTTTGAGGTTTATGAAAATAGGATATTAAATGTTGAAGATTATGTGAGTGAGAATATTTTACTAAGGAAGGATGATGCAATAGATAAAGAGCCTACATCGATTAAAAATATTCTTCTACAGTTTATACTATCTAGACAGCCTCATGATTTAGAGCCGCAAGGTAATGGTGTTATGTTAACCGCATGGGATGTAGCTTTTAATGATTTAGCACTTGAACTACACCATTTAATACCACTTGCAAGAGTAAAGAAAATAGGTGAAGTATCATCAGAGCTAAGGAAAAACCCAGAGAATATACTCAATAGCTCTCTAAATCTAAGTTACATAACTAAAGAGTCAAACCGTTTGATTTCAGATTTTGCGCCAGCCGAGTATCTAAAAAAGGTAGGTAATAAGTCGCTTGCCAGCCACTTTATAAAGATTGATACAACAGCATTTGATAAAAACATATTGGATAAAGATTACACCGATAATTTAAAAGAGCGTTTTAGCCTATTACAAAACTCAATCACTTTACATTTACGAAGTCTTCAGTAAGTTATAATTTCTGATACGCGTTCCGTTTTGCTCAAGTAGCTCAGAAAGTAGAGAAAAGTAAATGTTATTTGAACCTACTTGTAGCTTATATAATTCTTTCAAAAGGCGTTTATTAAACGCCTTTTGCTTTTTATAATCATCAAAAGTATCGTCAATATAATCAATTTTATTAAGTAGTAGAGGACGTTTGTCTTCAACTACGTAATCAAAAAAATCCACATCCTGATCTGCCATCTTGATTTTAACTCGTTCTTTTAGCTCCGGAAGGGGGGAGTTATAAAACCCTGCATAACCAAGCAGTGTCACTTTACCTGAATGTATATGAATTTTAATAAGCTGAATATCATCAAGTTCACCATACATTTGTAAAGCTGCGCCAATATACACACGCAGTACCAGTGGCAATAAAGTTATGAAGTCTTTATGCAGTGTTAGCGAGTGAGGTTGGCCGTTTTCAAAGTCGACTTTACTCGCGGGTAATATCTTCTCCGCTTCTAAGCACAGAGATTCAATCAATGTACTATCTGCTATTTGAAAAAGAAACTCAGAGGCTTGGTGCTGCGCTATCTTGTACGTATCAAAAAAGGCTTTTATATCACGCTTTAAATCTTCGGGCTGTTGGGCGTAAGGCTTTCGCTTTTCAAACATAGCAAGTGCAAAGTAAAGAAGTAAATCTTCTTTACGCATTGTTTCGGCTGTTTTTAGCTCGTCTTCTTCAAACCACTTTAATACGAGTTGCAGCGCTTTTTTATTAGAGCCGATTACCTCTTTTACTTTCTCACTTTGCGCAAATTCATTGTTTGCTGGGCAGCGGCCAAGCGTTAAGCATGTTAACCAAAACGTTTCAAATAGTTGCTGGTGCTGCGTAAATAAAATTCGCGCTTGTTCTTCATTTACAGGCTCTGGCGCTGTTAGGTGCTGCCATTTATATGCACGTTTATGGCGGTTTTGTAAAAAGTGTTGTTCAAGCTGCTTATCTTTAAATATGTAATAAATACCAGGAGCAACAGCAATCGCGTTTTCGTCAACGCTCATTTCTATAAATGCTTTAAGCTCTGCTTGCGTGTAGTATTTTTGAAAGGTATTACGACTCGTAATTACGCCATCTTTGTATGGTTGAAACTGGCTTATCAGCGTTTCGTTTCCGAGCATTGCTGATACAACAAGTAACTTTTGTGAAAGCTCCCATGCACCAAGTAACGCTTCTATTCGCTCATCTCTGTCTTCTATTACATTAATTACAAAACCAATATTAACAATGTCAGAAATAACTTTATCAGCATCAGGGCGGTAGTTTAAATCCCAACCTAATGCATCTATTCCATGGGCTTCGAGTTCTCGTAAGTCGTCACCTCTGCCGCACCCGTAATCAAATATTGAATAGTCGCCGCTCAAAAAACCATTTTTAGCTAATGATTTTAAAGGAGCTGAAAGTTCATGTCGTACAATGGCCGTTAAATGGCGATCTATTGTTTTATCGTTATCAGGGCTTTGTACGGCAGAGCTTCGAAATAAACGACCATCAACTAGCTCATATCCTTTTTTAGTAATTAAACGCTCCCACGAGCCTTTAAAGCCGATCATACGCGTGTTTTCGTATAAGCCTGCTTGCTCACCTTCAGCAGTTAGGTCACAAAATAATTGGTAATACTTACTAGCTGGCGAAACCATGGTTTCTTTTCTGTGCAAAATAGGTGGGTTTTCGCTGTTATTGTATTTAGTTATTCTATGACTAAGTTTTGCTAAATCTACAGTAACACTTTGCTTTAATGCGGGGTAAGAGTCTTCATAAAAAGTAGGGTAGCTTAATAGTGAAAGCCTAAAGTCACTTTTAAACAGCTTGATTAAGTCAAAATCGGATTCATCAACCTTTAAAGCTTGCGCAACAACTTTAATAAATTTAACTAAATCGGCAGGTGCATCTGCAAATGCATCTTTATGGAAATAAATTGCATCAGGTAGCTTTTTTGCTATTTTTACTTTTTTTACAAGCTGCTTAAATTGCTCTGCGTTCATAGTTTAATAATTTGCTAAATGTAGTGCCTGCACTTTACAGGGGCTTAATGTATCCAAACTATATAGTTCATCTTGTTGATTTACAATGCAAGGACACTCAGCAATATAAAAGTTGATACCATTTTCTGTTTTTATACTTCTTAAGTAAACGGGAACTATAGGCATAGATGAAGGAAGTTTTTGCAATAAGCTTAAACTAGGGTAAAGCAATTTGTGTTTTGCTAGTGAATCAAACTTATCGCCATGTTTTGCTAGTGAATCAAACTTATCGCCATGTTTTGCTTCTATCACAAATAAGTGTTCTTTACCGTCTCGCTTAGCAACAAAGACAGCATCGATTTCAACTTGGCCATTTATATGCTCAAGGGCAACGTCTTCGTTAGCGAGTGGCTTAAAGTTAAACGTGAATGTACTTTGCCCCGTTGCTGGCACTACTATAGTTTTGTCATCTTTTAAGTTAAGTGCTTCAGCCATTAACCCTGATGCTATAGCTAAATTTACAACTGAGGTTTCAGTGACTTTGGGCAGGAGCTGAAATGCAAATAAGCTTCTTATTGATACGTTTGGTAAGAATAGCTCTGGTTGCAATTGGCCAAACAGAGCTTGGTCATTAAAAAAGAAATCGTTTACATCATTTGATTTTACAAGTGAAAAATAAGTTTGATTATCGCCTAAGCGAGAGCCAAGCCTAAGTACCATCGTATTACAATCTCGTAAAGTTTTTGGCAGCTTTTTTATCGAATCTATAGATATTGATGCTGCTGTGTTTGCCTTTAAATTATTGGTACTCACATATTTTTGAAAGCTTTGTGCAGAAGATACGTTTTGCTTATTTGCCTGCATTTCCAGCACTATATTTTGAAATAGCATTTATTCGCCCTTGCTCTCAATAAAATAAAAAAATGCTCGCCCGCGCTTCTCAAACTTAAGCTCACCTCGCTCTCGGCGATGCATTAACTCACAGTCTGATATTTTTAAGAGCTTTATCGTTTCTTTGCTTGAAAACCACTCACCTTGTTGTTTTTGGTTAGCCATTTAAGTTACTCAAATTATGTATAAATTTAATATACCTAACTCTAAGTACATCGACAAATTTAGCTTAAACTCGACAGCTAAGGTATCCCCCCGTGATTACATCCGAAATTAAATGAATGATGAGTAATTAACAGCATGGATGCTGTTAAAAGCGTAGCTTGGCCATGGATGGCCTATCTACGCTGGTTACGTTTATATCATTCATTTAATTTAGGAGACAGTGTGATCCTCGGGGCGCCGTGGGGTTCCAAGGGGCGGTCGGCGGTATCCGCCCCTTGGTGCCATCGCCAACGCGATATAAGTAAATTACTTTAAAAGCTACGCTTTTCGCGCGAGCAAGCTGAGCGCCTACAGGTGTTTAGGTGAGCTTTGCTTGTTGATTGGGGTAATGAGCTAGTTACTAAAGAGAAAGCGCGATGTAAAATCGCACCTACGCTTTTGTTGAGTGTGGTGGTTTAAATTATTGAGGGTGAGGTTTTATACCTCGCGGGTGCTTTATAAAAACCAAGACACAAGGTGAACTCCCACCCACAGCTTTAATTTTTGCTTTTTGGATCAGTAATGTTGATGTGTTTTTTCACATTTATAGGTACACTATTTTAAAGCTTTAATTCAGGGAATGAATAATGATTAAATGGATTTTACTGGTATTTATTAGCGTATTTACAACTTTTCCTCAAGCTGGTGAGGCTTACACACAATCCCAATGCGATAGCATTAAAAAGCAGCGCGAAGCTATTCGGTCTCAATTTATAAGTGGCTACAGTAATAAAGAAGGTGGGCGTTTAACTGCACGCGATAAAGCGCTATTTACCTTACTTGCTAATCACTGCCGTAAACCTAAAAAGAGTGGTAGCGCTTATCAGGCTACTTCTTCTACCCCAACTCGTACGACTAATAGCAATTGGTTACTCAATCAAAAAGTATCAAACATGTCTTTGCACAGCGATAGCTATAAAGATGCCGCTAAGCTTGATGCTTGGTCAAAATTTTATAAATTGCCTAAACGTTGTCGTAAAAAAGGAATGGAGTCGGCCGACTTTGTATGGTGTAGCGAGTATCGGGGTAAGCAAAAAGAGTTATTTGAAGCACAGTGGCAAGGGCGCCCATAAATATGTTTAAAACAAAATTACGCGTGGTGTTTGTATTTTTTGTGCTGCTAATTGCATCGGCGCTCATTGCTAATCATTTTACTGGGCGGGTATTTAATTATCATGATCCTATAGGCGAGGTTAAACGAATTTATAGTAGTTTATCGTCGCAGGTAGCTACTGAACCGTTAGCAACTAAACAGCTTAAAAATGTAAGCTCGGCTACTTTACAAAATGCATCAGTACCTGCCGATAATCATTTATCGCAAGCTAACAATACGCGCTGCGTGGATGTATCGTTGGGTAAGGTTAAATATAAACGTAATGGCGATATATTTACGTGGACAGACAATGACGGTGTGCCGCATTTTAGTGACAAAAAACCGGATTTTGCGGTAGCAACTTACGATCCTGGTTTTATTGAACCGTTAGATTACTTTGACCTTACTTTAAATACGCCTAATTTACCTTCGTCATTTAACCAAGAGTTACGCATAAAACTCAATACTGTATTTAAAGTATATGGACAGATTATTGGCGTGCATGCACTTAAAAAGGTAAAGCTTAATTTAACGGTACTGCCTACGCGCCGCGCTTATGAGGCTGCAATTAAGCAACGCAGTGCTGACCCTACAAATACTGCGGGTATGTATTTTCACGCGAGTAATTCTGCTTTTATTCATTATGATAATGCACACAGTGCAATGCGAACTGCCGTACATGAGGCAGTGCACGCCATTAATAAAGCGGTTTTAGGCTACACTCCGAGGTGGTTTAATGAGGGATTTGCTGAATACTTTGAACTTATTAAAAATAATATGCAAACAGCTATTGTTGAGCCGAATAGTTCATGGACGAAAAATAACAATATTACTATAAGTGTATTTTCAATTGATTCGTTAGTGGGTTTAGATGACTCGTGGAAAAAAGGTGATACCAGTAAGTTGTATGCAAGCAGTTGGGCTGCAATTTACTTTTTAATGGATACGCAAGCAGGGAGAGCGTTACTTAAGAATATAATGCTTGCTGAGCAAGAATTTCTCTGTAATAAGTTATCTGAAAAGCAATTAAAAACGATGATGTATAAGCAGCTTCCTAATCTTAATCGTGAATATTCCCAGAGGTTAAAAAGTCCTTTAAAAGCGCATATATTTTAAATTACAAACCAAAAGCGCGATGTAAACTCCCGCCTACAGCTTTTCGCGCGAGCAAGCTGAGCGCCCACAGGTGTTTAGCTTGGCCTTATTTAAAAGCCAAAGCGCGATATAAAATCGCACCTACGCTTTTGTTGAAAGTTGTGTTTGCAATGATGTAGGTGAGGTTTTATACCTCGCTTATAAATACATTTTTTACCACAGAAAAGTGAATTATTGTTCTATGTAGCGCTTAAAAGTAATGAGGCAATTAACTCTGCTATTCGCCTCATTGCATGAGGCAAATAAATTGTTATTCGCCTCACCATGTGAGGCGAATAGGTGTTTAGGTGAGCTTTGTAGAGTTGATTGGGGTAATGATCTAGTTACTAGAGGGCAAAGCGCGATGTAAAATCGCGCCTACAATTTAAAAGCTTCGCTTTTCGCGCGAGCAAGCTGAGCGCCTACAGGTGTTTGGGTGAGCTTTGTAGCGTTGATTGGGGTGTTTGAATTGTTGTAGGTGAGGTTTTATACCTCGCGGGTGTTTTTATAAGAGCTAAGCGCGATGTAAAATCGCACCTACGGGTTTGTTGAGTGTGGTGTTTGAATTATTGTAGGTGAGGTTTTATACCTCGCATGGTGTTTTTATAAAGCCAAAGCGCGAGGTAAACTCCCGCCTACAATTTAAACGCTTCGCTTTTGCGCGATGTAAAATCGCACCTACAATCTAAAATACTGTGCAATCTACTATTCCAACCGCGTTACTTTTACTTTTATTTTTCCGGCATTAGCGCCATAAAAGCGGCTTAGGTCGTTTGCGAATGGGCAAAACTCGCCAGATTTATCTATTTTAATATCGGCGCCGTTGGCTATTTCAAAAAGGTGGTCGTCGTTTTTATTAATAGCACCAATGAGTGAAAACCATTGCGCGCGAGGAAATCGTCTAAATGGTTCGAGTACGGCCATTGGGATTTCTTTTACGCCAAGTTGAACGTTGTCTCGGTTCCAGCCTAATGGCGTGCACTTTATGCCATCGTCAAACCAGTATTGATTTGGGTATGGGGTAAAGCGATACGTAGCGCCTTGCTCTAGCATGAGGCCGGTTGCGTTGTATTGCTCAGAGGCAAATACCACTATATCTTGGCTTTGGTTAATGCTCAGCACACTCATGTTTTGATTAGCCAGTTCTATATGTTGGCTTAAACCAATAAAGCTAAGTGTGGTGTTGTCGTTGTAGCTAATTTTGTAATGCAGTTTTTTAAGTGATTCTGGGCGATAACTGGTTAGTTTATTAATGCGTTCGGCTACGCTGTAGTGCACTAAAGGCTCAAGGTTGCTGGCTTGATCATCAATTAATACATAGCACTCTCTATCTACTAGTTTAAAAAATGGGTTAAACCAAAAGTAATTTTGCTGATGACTTAATGCGAGTGGGTCGGGTGTTACGGTTACGTCATCTTGTGCTACTAAGTTGCTATCGGGGAGCAGGGTTTCGTAATCTATGTCGTGGCTAGTGAGTAACGAAATATTAAGCGGTTGTTCTATTAACCACTCAAGTGCATAGCGCAAGCTAATATCGGCTAGGCCATCGCGGTAGTAACCGCCGCCAATGTCTGAATGCGCACCTGCAAACCATAGCTCAGTAATATTGTTTTGATGGTTCATGAGTGTGGGTTCAAATGCGCGGCGTTTTTCGTCAAGGGCTACGCAGTGCAGCGCCTGAGTAATGTTGTTGGCAATGGTGTGGTTTTCAAAAATAACATGCTCTGCGCCACGAGTGGCTTTACTTACTTTTGATAAGCCAATAGAGGCAACGGTATCAAACACACATACATACACGTTGTTGCTTATTAAGGGTTCTAAACATTTAGCAAAGCGTCTGGCAAGCGCAGCGCCTCGGCTAAAACCTGTTAGCAGTATGGTATCGCCTAATTGATAGTGAGCTTTAAAGTCGCTTAACGCTTGATTTAAAATACTGGCTACGTCGTCACCACGAGGTGCAAGGGTTTGGTTTAAAATGCGTTTAAGGCGGCTGCCTTTAGTGCCAATACCTTGATAATAAAAACTGAGTTGGTTTAAAAATGGAGTAATAGGGGAGTCTTCTAATTTACCGCCAAGCAGTAAATGCAGTTTTAGAATGTTGGTAATATTAGAGTCTTCTTTAAAATGATCTGAGCTAAATTGTTCTGCGTCACGGGGCTCGTTTCCTGTGCCGTCAAAGTTAAAAATTAGCGTTTTACCCGTCATAACCCAATTCCCTTAGTTGTTTTAAATACTCTACACAGACAATGTTAAAAATTAAAGACAATATTCATCAGGTAATGACGAGCTAATTTATGGCTCGCCTGCTATGAAGATCAGTGATTATAAAAAGTATAGCTATTTAACGTTGTTTCCTCTAATGGTTTAAGCGCAGAGTTAAGTTGTACCAACTGCTGATAAACTTCAGGGTAAAATATTTTTAATCGGGCAACGCGAGAAAAGTGGTTTGGTTCAAATTTTTCAACAAGCTGCAAAGCTAAAGGAACCATTGGGCTTAACTCACCTTTGGTGTAGCTTTGTTCTAGCGCTAAGTCGAGTATATCTACGCCAAGTTTACTGGGAACAGTCGATATTTTGTTATCAATTAGAAATTGGACTGCTTCGACAGAAGACGACGCAGCTTGTGTATAAACGTCGCGTCCATGTATATCGGTAATCGAAAAATCAAAACCAAGTTGTGCAAGTTCTTGCCATTGACTAAGCGGAATCCAGCTTAGTCTAACCAACTCTGTTGGAGGGATAGGTAGCGTTCGACTATTCCAAATAGGCACTAAGTCATATGGATTCTTAAGTAACCTAATAAATAGCACGTTTGTCTCTGTTTGATTTAGTGGAGTTGTCTGGCTGTATTCATGTGCTTTTTGAAATTCTTTTTTAGCTAAATACTCACGAAATACACTATCGCTTCTATCTGAAGAGGTACGGCGGGCAAGAGTGTTCCACCAATAATTAACTAAAACAGGGTCTATATTTTGTAATACGTCTTCAAAGTTACTGCCATACTCTTTTTCGATTTTGCGCACTTTGTCGTAAGCATCACTATCTCGTATGAGCTTTTGGGCTGCAAACAGCTTTTCTGTTAATTGATTACAATTGCTTGAGGCTGAATCTAGATCTTCTTTTTTATGTTGTAGCTCTAGTAAAAATTGAGATATTTCAGAGTTATCTGGCTCAGTTACTCTAGGCAGCATAGAGTTTTCAATTATAGAGATTTGGCTAAAGTAGAGGTAACTTAAAGGGTTTGTTTGCTCACTAATAAAAGTACCTTGTTGATATTTAAATTTGTTTTCAAAAAGTAGAGTCTTATCTGATGAATTTTTATAATTAAACTCACCATGGGCTTTATATCCTTCGGCGATTAAGTAATCCATCATA
>NZ_WTKW01000137.1:0-10588 GCF_011378745.1 Pseudoalteromonas sp. Z1A6 | reverse complement strand
GATTTAGCAAAATCTCTTGAGCCAGACTTGTGATCAAGAGACAGCTAATTAGCGCCTTTTTGATTACTGTGTAATTGTTATAGTTGCCACTCTCTGGCTATCAACTCACTTGGTTGACTAGTTAACCACTCTTGCGGGCGTAAGTAATACTGATATAGGTTAGCTTCTGGGCTACTTGGCTCTGGTTTATAGTTATATTCCCAGCGTGCAAGTGGTGGCATAGACATTAATATAGACTCAGTGCGCCCGCCACTTTGTAATCCAAATAAAGTGCCTCTATCCCATACTAAATTAAACTCGACATAACGTCCGCGACGATAAAGCTGAAAATCACGTTGTTGCTCTGTGTATTCGTCATTTTTACGACGTTCAATAATAGGTAAATAAGCATCTAAAAAGCCATTACCCACCGATTGCATAAACGCAAAGCTTTGCTCAAAACCAAGTTCGTTTAAATCGTCAAAAAACAAACCGCCTACTCCGCGAGTCTCATCTCTGTGCTTTAAATAAAAGTACTCGTCGCACCAGGTTTTGTATTTTGGATAAACGTCGCTGCCAAAAGGCGCACAAATGTCGTGAGCAACTTGATGCCAATGTTGTACGTCTTCTAATACTGGATAAAAAGGAGTGAGATCAAACCCGCCACCAAACCACCATATTGGCTCTTCGCCTTCTTTTTCGGCTATAAAAAAGCGCACATTGGCATGACTTGTTGGTACATGAGGGTTTTTAGGGTGAATAACTAACGACACACCACACGCATGAAAGCTGCGCCCTGCAAGCTCTGGTCTATGTGCTGTTGCCGAACCTGGCATTGAAGCGCCAAATACGTGTGAGTAATTAACTCCGCCTTGCTCTATTACAGTACCATTTGTGGTTACACGTGTGCGACCACCACCACCTTCTGCTCGCTGCCAGTTATCTTCTATAAATTTAGCACTGCCATCTGCAGCCTCCAAACCTTGGCAAATAGTGTCTTGCAAAGCCATAAAGTATGCTTTTACTTGATCTAATAATTCGCTTTGCATATTAACCTCTAAATATTTTGCCAGTCATGGCGTCTTTTATAGTGCTTGGTTGAGTATTACCACCTAACGGCTCGTCAACGTAAAAGCCAACTTGTTCTGCAAATTGCGCTTTGGCTTGCTCAATACTAATTACTGTTTCTTGACCGGTTAAGTTTGCACTGGTTGATACTAGTGGCTTACCAAACTCTTGGCACAAACGCTTTACTGTTGGATGGTTTGTTACTCTTACTGCGATGGTATCAAACTGCCCTGTGAGCCATTTAGGCGTATTTTTAGATGCAGGCATAACCCATGTAATTGCAGCAGGCCAACTCGAAAAAATATCAGCGCGTTTATCCATTGGTATTTTTGCATCATCTACGTATTTTAATAATTGCCCGTAGTTATCAGCAATTAAAATAAGCCCTTTTTCAACCGGGCGCTGCTTAATAGCTAATAGTGCCTCAACGGCTTGTTGATTATCTGGATCACAACCTAAACCATATACAGCTTCTGTTGGGTATAAAATAACTTCGCCTTGCGTTAAGCATGTTATTGCAGTGGGCGTATTTGAAAGGTCTGACAAAGTAGTCTCCAGATATAATTAAACGTTATTCAGTTGGGGTGAGCTTATGCATGCAGCTTTTTTGTGGGCATTGCAATAATGTGCCGTTTGCCATATTTCTCTCTATGACGATAGGCCAGTTACATTCAGGACACGGGTGTTCAACCGGTTTATTATTAAGTGTGTATTTACAACTTGGATAGCAATCACAAGAATAAAATACTTTACCAAATTTATTACTGCGCGCGACTAAATGACCTTTTTTGCATTTAGGGCAACTTGGCAAAGTGTCTTCGCTTTGTTTTTCTTCATTTTCGTTAGCAATGTAATGGCACTCTGGATATCCCGTACACCCAATAAACATACCGTAGCGGCCATTTTTAACCACCAGCGGTTTGCTGCACTCAGGACATGCTGAATCTTCAAGAACTTTAATTTCGTTACTATCGTGATGTGCCAACGGCCTAATAAAGTCGCATTGGGGATAACTTGCGCATCCTAAAAAAGGGCCTGATTTACTATTGCGGATCACTAACTCTGAACCACACTGTGGGCATATCTCGTATTCTTTTTCGAGGGCGTGCTTGTTCGCCGAGAAAAGCGAATGGTCGATTTTACTCATGGTGATCCTAATAGGTTAGTGAATTTTCGCCTAATATACCCAAACCACTTAAAGATACAAGCAATGCCGTGCTTATCCGTTTAAGTAATTTGAGTACAATTAAGATAATTATCTCTAATGAAGAAGTTCGCTGGGTTCATCAAAAATCAAATCTTCCATTTGCTCATATGCCTCTTCAGAGCCAGGAACATTAAACAAAATCATAAGTACAATCCATTTTAAATCTTCTAGGCTTATGGTTGGTTTATCTAGTGAGGCTAAACAGTCCATTACCATCTCACGAGTTACATTGTTAATTACGCCTATTTGCTCAATAAACATTAAAAAGCCACGACACTCAGCACTGAGCCTTTGGCATTCACTATCGGTAAATATACGCACAGCATCTTTAGGGTTAGTAATAAGATAAGGAGACTCGTCACTGTGTTGTAAATCGGCGAGTTGCTCTAACCAATCGAGTGCTTTAAATATCTCAGGCTTATTAAAGCCCGCGCGCAGTAGCTCATCGGTTAATTCATTTTGCTCTGCAAATATATCCGCTTCGCTATGAATGTAATTTTCAAAAAGATATAAAAGAATATCAAACATATTACCTTCCTGCGCTTAGCTTAATATAACCATCTAACACTCGCTCAATCTGATCGTCTAATTCTAAATCGAGCAACCTAGCGAGCACTTTGTCTATTGGCCACTGCGCACGACGCACAATGTCATCTACGCTGGTTACTTCAAAGCCAATACTATTTAGAACCTCGCATTGAGAATTTGCCTGAATAGGCTGCTCTTTGTTACATACATTATTGTCGTAAGTAAAACTCACCTCTTCAAGAATGTCAGCCACGTTTTCTACCAGCTTAGCACCTTGCTTTATTAAAAAGTGACTTGCCTGCGCTAACGGGTTTTTAATAGAACCCGGTACTGCAAATACCTCTTTATTTTGTTCAAGCGCATAGCGTACTGTAATTAACGAACCACTTTTAATTTCCGCCTCAACAATAAGCACTCCCAACGATAACCCAGAAATAATACGATTTCGGCGCGGAAAGTTATGCGCATGAGCAGCTGCCCCTGGTAAAAACTCACTCACCAACAGGCCGCTTTCTAAAACTTGGTCTGTTAATAGTTTATGGCGTTTAGGATAGTAAATATCAACCCCAGTACCAAGCACCGCTATGGTTTTACCCGTACCAGCAAGAGAGCCCTTATGTGCTGCTCCATCTATTCCCCGTGCCATACCTGAGGTAACTGTAATACCCGCTAAAGTTAACTCGTATGCAAATTCTGATGCTATTTCAAGCCCGGTAGGTGTGGCATTACGACTCCCTACAATTGCAATTTGTGGAGTAGATAATAACGAGACATCTCCCCTACAAAATAGTAATAAAGGCGCACTGGCAATCTGTCGGAGATCTTCTGGATAAAGCGCATCAAAAATACAGACAACCGTAATGTTGTGCAGCGTAATTAGTTGCTCATAATGGCTGACTTGTTGCCAATTGGTGTTGAGTAAATTACTCGCCTGATTAGCGGTTAATCCAAGCTGTAAAAGCTTGTCATGAGGTAAGTCGAATAACGACCCAAGGGAATAATTTGTAGATAGTGCTAAAAGGGTTTTGATACCCAACCCTTTACACATATAAAAGGCAAGCCAGTGGGCTAGCTTGCCAGATGACTGATCCATGCTCTCTCCTAGAGCACCGACTCGCTACTTCTTAATGAATAACTGCAATATCTCCAATGCGAATTGGGTGCTGGTTTTTAGTTATTAATGCATAACTTATTTTGTCATACACTTTAAAGACAATTAGCTCGCCAACTTTTTCTTTAGGCATAGTCCACGTTGTGCTCTCTTCGTCAGACTCATCACCAAATAATTGGCTCACATCAGATAAAAGCTTCTCGTATTTACTAGAATCTTCTGGGTAACGAGGGCCACGAGGACCATCAATAACCGTTGGCGATTGACGCTCTAGATCTAATACATGACCCGCTTCTATGTTTTGTTCACTGCCTAAGTTTAGCACTACAACATCCATTGTGCTGAATTCTCTAACTTGTCGTGGGGAAGCAATAATATTCCCTGTTACAGGCTCAGAAGGACGGTGAATATTAAAGTACGCAGGAAGCATTTGACCTTCCATTGCCGGCATTAAAAAATCGCCTTGCTGAATTTCTCGTTTAACAGACTCAACACGTAATGACGAAGGCACGCCATTATGTTCATCACCCGCTCTAAACGCACGTGCGATACCCACGTAAGATGCACGCGTTGCTAACACTTCACCGGTTAAATCAGTGTAAGGATCACCTTTATGGTAAATGGCATATGCCTTATGTACTTGTAAGTCGCCTTTAACATATAAAATATGGCCTAACGTTTGTGTTTTAGTATTTTCGTTAGCACCTAAAATATAAGGTTTGCCTTTAATATCGTCACTGTTCATTGCTTGCTCGTAACTGATATACGGTTTGATCATTTCAAGCGGCAAAGTAGTAATAGCATTACGCCCTTTTGGTGTAATACGACCCTGAGGAGATAGCTTTCTATATCCTTTATTAATCACTAAACGTGGGTTTCCATCTGCATCGTATATCAGCGCTAATGCATCACCGGGGTAAATTAGGTGCGGGTTGTCAATTTGTGGATTCATTTGCCAAAGTTCAGGCCATAGCCAAGGCTCATCTAAATAGATGCCAGAAATATCCCAAAGTGTATCGCCTTTTTTTACAACATACTGTTTTGGTGCATCTTTTTTTATTTTAAGCACGTCAGCAATTGCGGGGAACGCAGCACTTAACGTAAGCATGATTGCAAGTAATGGAGATTTCATTGAGCTTCCTTGTATTGTTTTTTCATTATTATTGCCCAAAACCTGTTAAAGGTGAACGCGAATGGCTAAAATAAGAGCATACAATACCCTAAATTAAGCACAAGTGAAAAAGGTAACTATGGCTAGGTTAGAAGTTTTAAGATTTCCAGATGAACGTTTACGTACTACAGCAAAAGATGTTGCACAAGTTGACGACACAGTACGCCAAATTGTAAAAGACATGCTAGAGACAATGTACGATGAAAATGGCATTGGACTTGCGGCCACGCAAGTAGATATTCATCAACGAATCGTTGTTATTGATGTATCAGAAGAGCGCGATGAGCCACTGGTATTAATTAATCCACAAATCATTAAAAAAGACGGCTCTACCGTTAGCGAAGAAGGCTGTTTATCAGTACCTAACTCGTATGCAAAAGTAGACCGCGCTGAAACAGTAACAGTCGCTGCACTTAACGAAAACGGTGAAGAATTTGTACTAGATGCAGATGAATTACTGGCTATTTGTATTCAACACGAACTAGATCACCTTCAAGGTAAGCTGTTCATTGATTACTTATCTCCATTAAAGCGCCAACGTATTCGTAAAAAGCTTGAAAAAGAAGCTAAATTTGCAGATTAGTAATAAGTACCTTAGGAAAACTCAGTGACTCAACCATTACGCATTATATTTGCCGGTACGCCGGACTTTGCAGCACGTCATTTACAAGCGCTGATACAAAGCGAACACCAAATAGTGGGTGTATATAGCCAGCCAGATCGCCCTGCAGGTCGTGGTAAAAAATTAAAAGCCAGTGAAGTGAAAGCGCTAGCGCTTGAGCACAACTTACCGGTTTTTCAGCCACAGTCATTAAAAAATGATGAAGCACTAGCAGAGCTAACAAGCTTAAATGCCGACATTATGATTGTTGTAGCGTATGGCTTAATCTTACCTAAAGCTATATTAGAAGCCCCACGTTTGGGTTGTTTAAATGTGCATGGCTCTATATTACCGCGCTGGCGCGGCGCTGCACCTATTCAACGCGCAATTTGGGCAGGTGATGAGCAAACCGGCGTAACAATAATGCAAATGGATGAAGGGCTAGATACCGGCGATATGTTACATATAAGTCGCTGCCCTATTAGCACGACAGAAACTAGCGCTAGTTTATATACAAAGCTTGCTGAGCTAGGTCCAGACGCGTTAATTGAAACCATTAATAAATTAGCTAATGGCGAGATCACCCCTGAACCTCAAAATGATGAACTTGCTAACTACGCTAAAAAGCTTTCTAAAGAGGAAGCTAATATCGATTGGTCAATGAGTGCACTGCAAATTGAGCGAAACATTCGCTCTTTTAATCCATGGCCAGTGTGCTTTACCCAAATGGGTGGGCAAACAGTAAAGATTTATCAAGCGCAGGTTGTGCTGCAATCAGGTGATCCTGGGCAAATTTTATCAAGCGACAAAAATGGCGTAGTAGTGGCGTGTGGCGAACACGCTTTATGTATTACGCAATTACAGCCGCAAGGTAAAAAACCAATGGCAATTAACGACTTTTTAAATGGTCGTAGTGACTGGGTTACCCCTGGCACAATATTAGGCGAAAACAATGAGTAATGTTCCAAACGTACGAGCGCTGGCCGCTGAAACTTTATATAACGTAGTTGATAAAGGCGCATCGCTTAATCAAGAACTTCCATTTGCAAGCCAAGGCTTGCCGCCTAAAGATAAAGCGTTGCTACAGCAAATTTGTTATGGCGTTTTACGCTACTTACCGAGCCTTGAAAATTACTGCCAACACTTAGTAGAGCAGCCATTAAAAGGTAAACGTAGAATATTTCAGTTTTTATTATACGTAGGTATTTATCAACTGCAGCATATGCGCGTACCACCACATGCTGCAATTTCAGAAACTGTAAACGCACTGGCTCAACTGCGCGCTTTAGGATTAAAAGGGCTGATAAACGCCATTTTACGTAGTTTTCAGCGCCAACAAGCAGAGCTTGAAGAAAAAGCGAAGCTTATTCCGGTATGTTTATACAACCATCCAAATTGGTTTATTAAACAGGTGCAAACAGCCTACCCAGATAGCTGGGAAGCACTACTTGAAGAAAACCAGCAACAAGCACCAATGTGGCTTCGTGTAAATCAAGCACAATTTAGCACGCAAGAGTACAGCGACATGCTTAGCGCTAATGATATTGAACACACCTTAAACCCTGACTTTATTGATGGGATTAAGCTTGCCAAACCACGTGATGTATTTTCGTTGCCTGAGTTTGATACAGGTGCATGTTCAGTACAAGATGCTGCAGCACAGTTGGCAGCCCGCTTTTTAGAACCTAAAGCAGATGACTATATTTTAGATGCCTGTGCAGCACCTGGCGGAAAAACGTGTCATATATTAGAGCTTGCTGATGCTGATGTACTTGCACTTGATAGCGACTCAACTCGCCTTGAACGCGTTAAACAAAACTTAACGCGTATTGGCTTAGGTGCAGACCTTCAATGTGGCGATGCCTCACAACCACATACTTGGTGGGACGAAAAATTATTTGATCGTATTTTGCTTGATGTGCCTTGTTCAGCCACTGGCGTAATTCGCCGTCACCCTGATATAAAATGGTTACGTCGCGCATCAGACATCGAAGACTTATCTAAATTACAAAGCGATATTCTTGATAGTATTTGGCCTCTGTTAAAACCAGGTGGCACATTGGTATATGCTACGTGTTCGGTTCTTCCACAAGAAAACCAACAGCAAGTTGCTAAGTTTTTAGCTAATAACGATGATGTAGAACATATACCTCTACACGAAAATGATACCGTAACAACTCCTGGTTTGCAGTTACTGCCCGGTGAAAGTGATGGATTTTATTACGCTAAGCTAGTTAAAAAAGCCTAATAGCCGTACACTAAATAGTTAGCCATTTATGAAACATTAAATGGCTATTTTTTTAATTAAATTATGATCAATACCACGGGTAAATAATGAAAATAATTATACTCGGTGCCGGGCAAGTTGGTGCTACGCTTGCTGAAAACTTAGTTGGCGAACAAAACGAAATTACCGTTGTTGATATAGACGGTAACCGATTACGTGAACTTCAAGATAAGTACGACTTACAAGGGGTTATGGGCCACAGTGCGCATCCTGATGTATTACGCCGTGCAGGCGCTGAAGATGCCGATATGATTATAGCGGTAACCAGTTCAGATGAAGTGAACATGGTTGCATGCCAAGTGGCGTACAGTATTTTTAAAACGCCCACTAAAATTGCCCGTATTCGCTCGGAGCAATATTTAAAATACCGTGAAAAACTATTTCAAAACGATGATTTACCTATCGACCATTACATTGCTCCCGAAGCACTGGTCACTAAGTATATTCGCCGTCTAATTGACTACCCTGGTGCTCTGCAAGTATTGCAGTTTGCTGATGGCATGCTCTCGTTAGTAGCCGTAAAAGCTTACTATGGGGGTTTATTAGTAGGTTATGCGTTATCTGCACTTAAAGAACATATTCCTAATGTAGAGACTCGTGTTGCTGCTATTTATCGTCAAGGTAAAGCAATAAAACCACTGGGTACCACCGTTATTGAAGCCGATGACGAAGTATTCTTTATTGCCGCTACAAAACATATACGCGCAGTAATGAACGAGCTACAAAAACTTGAGCGTTCGTACAAAAAAATTATGATAGCTGGTGGCGGTAACATTGGAGCAGGCCTTGCCCGCTCACTTGAAAAAAATCACACCGTTAAACTAATTGAACGCAGTAAAGAACGTGCCGAGCAACTCTCAGAAATGCTCGATAACACGGTCGTTTTTTGTGGTGACGCATCTGATCAAGAACTGCTCTCAGAAGAGCATATTGAACAAGTCGATGTATTTATTGCCGTAACCAACGACGATGAAGCAAACATTATGTCGGCCATGCTTGCAAAACGTATGGGCGCACAAAAAACCATGGTACTTATTCAACGTGGAGCTTACGTTGATTTGGTACAAGGCGGCGAAATAGATATTGCCATATCGCCACAACAAGCAACTATATCAGCGTTATTAACGCACGTACGCCGTGGTGATATTGTTAACGTGTATTCACTGCGTAAAGGCGCAGCAGAAGCCATTGAAGCGGTTGCTCATGGTGATGAAAACACATCTAAAGTGGTTGGTCGTGCGATTGCCGACATAAAACTTCCTGCAGGTACAACCATTGGGGCAATAGTACGTAATGACGATGTGTTGATAGCTCACGATGATACAATTATTATGTCGGGCGATCATGTCATCATGTTTTTAATCGACAAAAAACACATTACCGTTGTAGAAAAACTATTCCAAGTAAGTGCTATATTCCTTTAACTAGTTACTCTAATTAGTTAATTTAATACACAAAAAAGCCGCTGATTAAGGCGGCTTTAATGGAGTATGCTTAAATATTGATTACTGTACTTTTGAAAACTCTTCTTTAGAGATTTCACCATTACCATCAGTATCCAAATCATCAAAAATCTTTACAAGCTGAGGGTTAACCTTCGCTTCTTCCATTGTAATAGCACCGTTACCATCTGCATCAAAAGAGGCAAAATCTACTGCGGCATATGCTGCTGATGAAGATGCTAAAACGATAACTGCAAGTGTTGTATTTAATGTTTTCATAATAATATTCCTAGTAATATGGGAAGTCCTTTTCAAAGATCCCTGACTGTGAAAAATGTTTAATCTGAAAAGATTAATTAGTAATTAGCGAATTCTTCTTTAGAAAGCTCGCCGCTACCGTCGGTATCTAGCTCAATAAATTCAGCCATTAAATCTGTATCGACTGCCGCTTCGCTTGGGCTAATTGTGCCGCTACCATCGATATCAAGGCTGTCAAAATCTGATGCTGCAAATGCAGCGGAAGAAGATGCTAGTACTATAAGTGCTAATGCTTTATTTAAATGTTTCATAACTTAATCCTTCAATGTTCTATCAAAAAAATTGCTTCGTTTAACTTAAAACGTAATTTTTCACTTCCTTGTTATCCTCTTTCGTAAGCTCCCTTGCCTACTTAGGTGTCTTTGGCAACTCAGAATAAATACTTTTTAATTAAGCTTCTGAAAATTCTTCTTTTGATAACTCACCATTTTGGTCAGTATCAAGCTCAGAAAACATGCTCATTAGCTTTGCATCAACTGATGCTTCTGCTTGGCTAATTGTGCCACTGCCGTCTACATCCAGTGTGTCAAAATCTGTTGCAGCAAAAGCGGCTGAAGAAGATGCAATAGCGATAAGTGCTAAAGTTTTATTAATACTTTTCATAATATGTATCCTTCAAATTTATGTGTGTGCGATTAAGTATTTCACTTTGAATCACGATTTCGTTCAGTACACTTAGACTATTACAACTTAGATGCCAACATTTAAAAGCTATTAATTTTCAATAAGTTAAATATAAAACGTACAACAAGAAGGCGTTTTTAGAATAGTTATTGTTGCCCTTTAGCAACACGTTTTAAAGAGATGACATTAAAGTCATTAAAAACATATAGTTATGTTTATATAAAAAGATACATTTTTAAGTGTACGGTTTTA
>NZ_WTKW01000136.1:0-10657 GCF_011378745.1 Pseudoalteromonas sp. Z1A6 | reverse complement strand
TAGCGCAATTTCCTTATCGTTAAATAGACCCCATATATAAGCAGATTAGTATTAGTTTAATCCAGTAGCTGATTATTTATTTTTAAGTGGTGATATTTAATTATTAATGTAACCCCGCGCATTAACATAAAACAGCTCATAGCCAGCCATAACCCGTTATTTTGCAAGTCTATAAACACCCAAAACACACCAAAAAAGCCAACTCCAGCTGAAAGTATCATACTGTTACGCATGTTCTTTGCTCGCGTAAGCCCTACAAAAACACCATCAAACAAAAAGCAACTCATGGCCAAAATAGGCAACACTATTAGCCATGGTAAATAGTGTGTTGCCTCTTGAATAACCTCTGGCACATTGGTTAAAAGCTTGATTATACCGCTGCCGAATAATGCAAAAAAAGCGCTATATAAGACGCCAAAAAGCATGCCCCAAAATACACTTATTTTAACCCAAAGCTCTATATTTTTAACGCTTCCTTGGCCTTTAGCTTGCCCTACTTTTGCCTCAGACGCGTAAGCAACGCCATCAAGAGCAAAACTCACCAACATTAGAAAGTTAAGTAAAACAGCATTAGCAGCTAATGTGGTTTCGCCTATACGCGCTGCGTAAAACGTCATAAAACTAAAGCATAATTGCAGTATTAAAGAGCGAATAAATATATCTCTATTCAAACTCAATAATTCAGCCATTTTGCTAATACTCAACCAATTCGGTACATTTAGATCAATGTCTTGTTTTTTAGCTAGTTTAACCACTAAAAACAGTGCAAATACTAAAGCCGTATAATCAGCAATAAGTGAAGCCCACGCAGCGCCTGCAACTGCCCAATCTAAATAAACAACAAAATAAATATCGAGTACTATATTAACGATATTAGTGACGAGTAATAAATAAAATGGGCCTCGACCATAATGCACACCAAGCATCCAACCCAGTAACACTAAATTACACAATGCTGCTGGAGCACTAAAAATACGAATGCTAAAATACTGATACGCTTGGATAAGTACATCGCTATTGGCGGCGGAGAGGTAAGCAATAGCGTGCTTTATTAATGGGGATAACACAATTAATAGCACAGCCACTGCGCTTGCAAGCAATAAGCTTCGTTTAAGTAGAGCGGCAAGTTGGGTTAAATCGTTTTTTCCATATGCTTGTGCCACGAGCCCCGTGGTGCTCATTCTTAAAAAACCAGCCAGCCAAAATAAAATAGATATAACTGCAGAGCCAAGGGCAATACCCGCTAAGTAATGAGCGCTTCCTAAGTGCCCAATTACAGCGGTATCAACAATTCCTAACAACGGCACTGTGATATTTGATAGTATCATCGGACCCGCTAACAACAGCAAGCTTTTATGGTGTGCCTTATTATGTATAAGAAATTGTTTCATTTAGTATTATTTATCCTCATTAGTGTATCTGTGCGGGCTCAAGCAGCCGTTATTTTACAGTATCATCATGTTAGTGAAACCCTACCCGCTGTAACGAGCGTTAGCGCCAATACATTCACTAAACATTTGAGCTATTTAAAAGAGCACAACTTTAACGTTATTCCTCTTAATGAGTTAATAAGCGCACTTCAGCAAGGTGAAACCTTACCTGATAAAACTGTCGCCATCACCTTTGATGATGGTTATAACAATAACTATGAACAAGCCGCGCCTATTTTAGAAAAGTTTGGCTACCCGTACACTATCTTTGTAAATCCTAAATTAATAGACGAGAGCATGAGCTACGTAATGGGGTGGGATAAGCTCAAAGAATTATCTAAAAAAGGGGCATTAATAGCCAATCATAGCGGACAACATGATTACTTACACCTTAAGCTTGAAAACGAAACCGATGCACAATGGCAATCACGTATTAAGCAAGATATTATTAGCTCTCAAAAGCGTATAAAAGAAGAAATAGGCCACGACTATAAATACTTAGCATACCCGTATGGTGAGTTTAATAACGAGCTGCAAGCACTTGTGACAGAGCTTGGTTTTGTGGGTATTGGTCAGCACTCCGGCGCTGTAAATAAAGACTCTAATTTTAGCCGCTTACCGCGTTTTCCTGCATCAGGCTTTTACAGCAAACTAGAAACTCTTATTACTAAGCTTAACTCACGCGCATTTAATATCACCAATTTAACTTATCAAGATAGCGTTACACAACAAAATCCACCCACGCTCACAATTGAATTTAAAATGGGTGACTTTCATAAAAGCCAATTTGCCTGTTACGTATCAAGCGTAGGCCAAGCAGATTTAAAATGGGTAAATAAAAATACAGTCGAAATAACCTCACCAAAGGTGCTTAATAAAGGGCGATCTCGTTTTAATTGTACGGCCCCTTCTATTTCTAGCCCTGGTGATTATTTTTGGTTTTCGCAGCCTTGGGTAATTGAAGCGCCTAAACCTTAACTGCCTGATGTAATAGTCGCTGGGTTATTTTATCCAGCGCAACTATCTCGTCCGTTGCATTTAACTCAGCGGCAGCCTTAGGCATACCCCATACCACCGATGAGTACTCATCTTGAGCCAAGGTATACGCACCGTTTTGTTTTAGTGCAAGTAATCCTTTTGCGCCATCACTCCCCATCCCTGTTAGTATGGCTGCAACTACGTTTTTAGCTCCTGTCTCAACTAATGAGTTAAACAGCACATCTACCGCAGGTTTATGTCTGTTAACCGGCTCGCCATCATCAAGCTGGCAATACAAGCTAACACCTCGCTTTTTAATACTTAAATGAAAACCACCTGGTGCTATATAAGCCCAGCCAGTGCTAAGCTTATCGCCATGTTCAGCCTCTTTCACATTTATCGTGCATGTACGATTCATTCGCTCAGCAAATGAGGCGCTAAACACAGGAGGAATATGCTGAGTAATTACAATGGGCGGGCAATTTTGTGGCATTTTAATAAGTACTTCTTTGATAGCCTCAGTACCACCCGTTGAAGCACCTATCGCAATTACTTTATTAAGTAAAAATTGAGAATGGGTATTAATAGGCTCATTTGTGACGACCGTTTTTTTATAGCTTCTTACTCTTGCTCCAGCAGCTATTCGCACCTTTTGTTGAACAAGTGATGCATATTGGCTCAATTGCTCTCTTACGTTATTAGTAGGCTTAGCTATAAAATCAACAGCCCCTAATTCGAGTGCCTCGAGTGTAATAGGAGAGCCTTTTTGGGTCAGTGTTGAAATCATCACTACTGGCATTGGTCTTAATCGCATTAAGTTTTTTAAAAAACTAATGCCATCCATTTTTGGCATTTCTACGTCGAGCGTTAATACATCAGGATTTAACTTTTTTATCATTTCGCGAGCTTCGTAGGGATCCTCAGCGCTCCCCACTACCGTAATATCTTTAGCTTGCTGTAATATTTCAGTGAGTAAACGCCTAATTAAGGGGGAGTCGTCAATTATTAATACTTTAATCATGCATACTCCTAAAACAGCTCTATATCAGTTACTACTTCTTGCTTTTTAAGGTTTTGTAAGTAACGGACTTCGCGTTTTTCAATCGTATTATTATGTAGGTTTTTAAGTTTTTTCATATGAACTTTACCGGTGTTCGGATGAAAAAATATTTTTCGTGGCCATGGTCCACCCATATCGTGGGCAACTAGATTTAATGCCTCTTCTTTAATATACGCCGCTGCAAAACTAATATTACCCAGCCCTATATCAGTCATCGCACTAATAATTTTACCCCCACCAAAAAGTTTTACTTTTAGGTTACGGCGAGATGCACCATTTTTTAAAACTTCGTTTATAAGATACTCCATAGCCCAATTGCCATACCGACAACTTAAACTATGCGCATTCTTAAGTTCTACTCCCTTTTGAATTGGTAACATAAAGTGATTCATGCCCCCAATCCCTAGTACTTCATCGTAAACACAAGCCGCAATACACGAACCCAGAACTGTAGAGATCAGCTCATTATTTTTAGAAACATAAAACTCACCCGGAAGCACTTTAGCAACAACGCTACCTCGGCCCGAGTCCCAATATCGTTTAATATGTTCAAAGTTAGGTAATACCGGCCTAAACTCTGCGTGCATTTTGTCCCTTTTGGTACATAGTTTTCCCTAAATTTTTAAATTGCGTATGCTCTTTTCCCATACTTTCTGAGTGACCTAAAAACAAATAACCTTGTTCATTTAATATATTGGCGTAACGCTTAAAAAGCTGATCTTTTGTTTCTTTATCAAAGTAAATAACAACATTACGACATAAAATAAGATCAAATGATCCTTTCATTGGCCAATCTTGCAATAAGTTTAAACGCTTGAATGAAATAGACTCTTTTAGCCTATCTTTAACTTTATAGTTTTCACCGTCTTTACTTTTTAAAAACCAACGCTTAAGTTGCACGTCATCTAAGCCGTTAACATTCGCTGCGGTGTAAATACCCTTTTGTGCTTTTGCCAATACATTAGAATCTAAATCGGTTGCTAGTATTTTTACATCCCAATTGCTCGGAAATGCATTATTTAAAGTCATCGCCAAACTGTAGGGCTCTTCTCCTGTTGAGCAACCTGCAGACCAGATTCTTACTCGCTTACTATTTTTATTTGCCTTTAAGAGAGCAGGTACAAGCTCAGATTCTATAAATTCAAAGTGGTGTATTTCACGAAAAAAAGACGTTAAGTTAGTTGTTATTGCATTAATAAAGGCATCAAACTCCTGATCTTTATGGCTATTTAAATACTCTAAATAGGCTTTAAAGTCAGTTAGTTTTCGCTCTCTAATACGTCTTGCTAAGCGTGAATAAACCATCTCTCGCTTATGCTCACCTAATACAATTCCACATGCGCTATAAACTAAACTGGCAATTTCTTTAAAGTCGCGGTCGGTACACAAAAACTCTTTCATTGTTCGCTCTCAATTTAGCCTGCCAAATAATACCTCGCTGTGATTATGTATTCAGCGAGGTATATAAGAAGATTGGTTGTTAAAATTCTTCCCATTCATCAGCAGAGTCTACAAAGTTATCGCCTTTGGGTTTATTACTTACAAAACTGCTTTGCGACTTATGAGATAATTTAGGTGTGCGCATAGTCGGCGAAATCATCGCCATCTCTTGCTGACCTATTGAGAAAAAGTTGAGTAGTTGGCGCATCTCATTAGCTTGCTCAGCCATAGACTCGCCAGCGGCAGAGGCTTGCTCTACTAAGGCGGCATTTTGTTGCGTCATTTCGTCCATCTGTGAGATGGCGGTATTAACTTGTTCAATACCCGCACTTTGTTCCTCAGATGCCTCTGTAATATCAGAAATCATTTGCGTCACTCTTTGTACCGATACAACAATCTCTTTAAGTGTAGCGCCCGACTCATTAACTAATTGAGAGCCATCAGCTACTTTGCCTACACTATCTCTTATTAACTCTTTAATTTCTTTCGCTGCGCCTGCAGAGCGCTGTGCTAAATTACGAACTTCACCTGCAACAACCGCAAAGCCTCGACCTTGTTCACCAGCCCTTGCAGCCTCTACTGCAGCATTAAGCGCTAATAAGTTAGTTTGAAATGCTATTTCGTCAATGACACCAATAATATCTGCAATTTTCTTGCTCGACTCATTAATTGCCGACATGCTCGTAACTGCTCTATTTACAACCTCACCACCTTGAATCGCCTTTTCGCATGTTTCTTCTGCTAAATCGTTTGCCACTTTTGCGTTATCAGCATTTTGGCGAACGGTGCTAGTCATCTCTTCCATGCTCGACGCTGTTTCTTCAAGTGACGAGGCTTGCTCTTCTGTACGTTGGCTTAAATCAGCATTACCTTGAGAGATTTCCTCTGCACCACTGGCTACAAGCGTTGCCGATGAATTAATGCGATTAATCACTTCCGTTAACTTATCTGCCGTAGCATTAGCATCGCGTTTGAGTTTATCAAATGAGCCTTTATATTCTTTTTCAACTCGTTTTGATAAATCACCATTTGCCATCGCATCGAGCATACTGCCCGTGTCAGCAACTGCATCATCAACTATTTTAACTAAGCTATTTAGCCCTTGAGCCAAACGTAAAAAGAATCCTTCCTTGCCTTCTTCCGCGACTCTTATATCTAATTCGCCATTACCAGCAGCGCTAATAAGTTCGGCTATTTCTTTTTCAAGCGCAACCTCATTGGTCCTATCTTCCCACTCAACAATGGTGCCTAAATGCTTTCCATCTTGGCTAATCCAAGGTGAAGCAATCAAGGTGAAAGTGACACCCGCTAAAAGTAATTCGGCTTTATGAGGCTTATCGAGATTTTTTAATAAATCGCGCTGATGATTAGGGTGCTTATGAAAATCATCAACACAGGTGCCAATTAAATTATCAACAGAAAAGCTTGGTAATACAGTTTGTAATTCTTTTTCGCGGACTTTTAGCATTTGCTGAACACGATCGTTCACAAATACTATATTAAGGTCTTCATCAGCAATCATTACGTTCGCTTGGCAAACTTTAAGCGCATTTGCTAAATCGGCTGCTTTGCGAGATGCTTTTTCAAGCTCTTTTTGTTCAGTAATATCAGATGCGTATTTAATCACTTTAAACGGCTTGCCGTTCATATCATAAATTGGGTTATAAGATGCTTGAATCCAAACCTCCTGACCCTGCTTCCCTATTCTTAAATATTCCCCTGAATCAAATTCACCACGACCTAGTTTGGCCCAAAATTCTTTATATTCGATACTATTTGCATGTTCGGGTTCAATAAAAAGCCTATGGTGCTGACCTTTAATCTCGCTAAGTTGATAACCAAGTGCATTTAAAAAGTTATCATTGGCATCAATAATAGTGCCATCTAAATTAAACTCGATAACCGCTTGAGATTTACTTATAGCACTAATTTGCCCTGAAGCTTCTGCTGCTATTAACTTTTGCTCGGTCACGTCGGTGGCAAACTTAACTACTTTTAATACTTGCCCTTGCTCATCAACAATTGGGTTATAAGTTGCTTGGATCCATACCTCAGCTCCACCTTTTGCATTACGCTTAAACTCATCTGAGATAAACTCGCCATTACGCAGGCGTTGCCAAAAGTTCTTATAATCGTTGCCCTGAGCTTCATCTGGGTCAACAAACATAGAGTGATGCTG
Source organism: Pseudoalteromonas sp. Z1A6 (assembly GCF_011378745.1). NCBI lineage: Bacteria > Pseudomonadati > Pseudomonadota > Gammaproteobacteria > Alteromonadales > Pseudoalteromonadaceae > Pseudoalteromonas > Pseudoalteromonas sp. Z1A6. Next base: position 3,570 of record NZ_WTKW01000136.1, on the reverse strand, counting down.
GCCTTGAACCTCTTCAAGGCGATAGCCCATCGCGTTTAGAAAATTCATATTTGCAGTAATTATTTTTCCGTTAGGTTCAAACTCAATCACCGCTAATGATTTATTCAATGCGTCTACAATTAAATCATTACTTGATTTTGACTGCTTTGGATTACTAAACCATCCCATGCTCATCACCACCTTTAAGTTTATTATTCATTTAGTTTCTATTTGCTAAATATTCATTGTTTTTTGCAGGTCAATTAGCGCTACCATTTTTTCACCAACATTCACCAACCCAGCTACATATTCACAATTATTCGACTCAGATAAACTAGGAACCGCTTTCGCATCTTGCTCCGCAATACTGTAAACATCAGAAACGGCATCAACAGCAACACCTATAATTTTACTACCTAGTTCAAATTCTATTTTAACAACGATAACCACCGTTAATGGCCCATAGTCGACACTTGGTAATCCAAAGCGCAACCGTAAATCAATAATTGGCACTATTGTTCCACGTAAATTAATAACGCCTTTTACAAATTCAGGCGCATTGGGCAGTACTGTAATTTCTTCCCAACTGCGAATTTCTTGTACTGTTAAAATATCAACGCCGTATTCTTCATCAGCCATAATAAAAGTTAAAAACTGTTTTACACCTTGCTGTTGCTGAAGATTTAATTGATTACTTAACTGGCTTTGCTCTGAGCTCATAACGCCTCCAAAGTGGCTTGCGTTTCAATCGTTAATTCTTGGCTACCTGGTTTTTTTAAACCTGAGAGCTTTATTAAGCCGCTAATGTCCACAATCAGCGATACACGCCCATCGCCTAAAATAGTGGCTCCCGATACGCCATCCACCTTATGGTAGTTTGCCTCTAAACTTTTAATAACAACCTGTTGTTGAGACAGTAAATCATCAACTAATAAACCCACCTTTTGGTTATCTGTTTCTACAACAACAAGCAGCGTTTTATCGAGTGATTCAATGGCATTTTTATGATTAAAAATATCGTAGAGCCTTAAAATAGGAATGTATTCGTCCCGAAGCCTCAATACATCAAGGCTTTTACCCACTCGACTCACTTTAGCAATATCAATTTGCAGAGATTCCACAATAGAAATGAGCGGGATAATATAAGTATGCTGAGCCACCTTAACTAATTGCCCATCTAAAATAGCGAGAGTAAGTGGTAATCTAATAGTAAACGTAGAACCAACACCGGCCGCTGAGGTTACTTCTACTGAGCCATTTAATGATTGAATATTTCGCTTAACTACATCCATCCCAACTCCACGACCAGATAAGTCACTTACCTCATCTACTGTCGAAAAGCCGGGCATAAAAATAAGCTCATTTATTTCATCGTCACTGAGATGGTTATCAGCTGAGATTAATTCGTTAGTGATGGCTTTTTCTTTTATTTTTTTTGTATTTAACCCCTGCCCATCATCCATTATTTCAATAACAATGTTTCCACCCTGATGAAATGCATTTAAGGTTACTGTGCCAACGGGATCTTTACCTGCCGCCAGTCTTTGCTCAACAGTTTCTAATCCATGATCAAGTGAGTTCCTCACTAAATGCACCATAGGATCGGATATTTTTTCCATTACTGTTTTATCAAGCTCGGTTTGCTCTCCAATCAACTTTAGCTCAACTTGCTTATTTAGTTTTTGCGCTATATCTCGCACTAATCGAGGAAAACGACTAAATACAAAGTTTATTGGCAGCATACGAATGCGCATCACATTTTCTTGTAAATCACGCGTATTATGGGCAAGTTGCGCTAGACCTTCTTGTAGTAAAGTGATTGTGGCTGGTGTGATTTCTTGTTCGCTAAGCTGATTGAGCATCGCTTGTGTAATAACAAGTTCACCTACCATATTTATTAACGAATCAACTTTATCAATACCAACTCGAATGGAGGTAGACTCTGGTGTACTTGCAGGTTTTTTATCTTTATTAGCAGCGGGTTGCTTTGGCTTACTAGGTAGCTCAGCTACTTTTATTAAATCGGATGTTTCAAGCTCAACAGCTTTAGATATCTCACCTTGATTAGGTTGTATTTGCTCATCATTGCCAAATAAGCCTCCGCATAATTCAATTTTTATGTCGGCATCGTCTTCTACCCATTCAAATACTTCTTTTATGGCTTTTTCATCATGGCTAGTATCTAAAAAAATGCGCCAATGTAAAAAGCATTCATCACTACTTAAATCGGTGATTTCTGGAACTTCATCGTAAAATACTGTGGTTTCTAACTCACCTAGCTCTTCAAGCTCACTGATCATATACAGTGGCTCGTTTCCTGTTTTAAATAAATGATGATGGGGTTTAAAGTCTATTTGATAGGTGTTACTACTTGTTTGCTCTTCACAGCTTTGAGGTTTATTCTCTTGTGTTTCGTTTTTCATTCCAAGTACATGTTCAAATTGTACTTTTAACAAATCTGCCTCAGTTAAATCTGGCTCTTGCTCACCTTGAAGTGCAGCAAGTAAAGCGCGCAAGCAATCCACAGCTTTGAGTAATAAATTGACATGCTCGGTACTAAGCTCTCGTTCACCTTGGCGAATTTGATCCAGTAGTGTTTCAAGTACATGAGTAAAGTCAGCAACGGAGCTAAAGCCAAAAGTGCCACTGCCTCCTTTTATTGAGTGAGCAGCTCTAAAAATAGTGTTGATAGTTTCTAAATCTTCCTCACCTGGCACTAAGTTTAATAGCTCAGCCTCCATGGTATCTAGGCCTTCAAAACTCTCTTCAAAGAAAACTTCAAAAAATTGACTTAAATCTATACTCACACTGCGCTCCTTAGCGAATAACTTTTTTAATTACCGCTAGTAGCTGATCGGGATTAAATGGTTTTACAATCCAGCCTGTTGCACCAGCAGCTTTACCCTCTATCTTTTTTTCTAAGCCCGACTCTGTAGTAAGCATTAGTAATGGTGTAAATTTATAACTCGGTAAAGTACGCAGCTCTCGTATTAATGTAATTCCATCCATTATTGGCATGTTTACATCTGAGATCACGGCATCAAAATCTTGTTGCTTGGCAATAGCGAGAGCTTCACTGCCATCTTTAGCTTCGGTTACATCAAACCCGGCAGTTTTTAATGTAAAGCTCACCATTTGACGCATCGATGCTGAATCATCAACCGCTAAAATTCTTTTCATATATACCCCTAACTTTTACTTTCGGTTGTTAAGTATTGGCTTAAGCCAAGTTTATTAATTGTATGCGTTAAGGCCTCGCTACTGCCTACCCATATTATTTTGTGCTGTATAGTAAGTAGGTGTTTTTGTAAGGCGCATAAAAGTTGAATTGAGGCAGTATCAGCAGAAATCACATCGTTAATATCAAGACAGATATCATCGTTGCTATTGAGTTCGTGTAGTAAGTCTTGATGTAGTGTTTCAACTTGCGTAATAGCAAGTTCGCTCGGAAGTTTTAGCATTTAGTAAGTGCATTCCCTGTCAATTCAATTCATAACAAAAGCTTAGCCCTAGTTATTAAAATTGCCATAAAATGCTTAATTAAATTTAACCTGTCGTTAAAATACAAAAAAAGGAGCCTAAAGCTCCTTT
>NZ_WTKW01000135.1:0-10683 GCF_011378745.1 Pseudoalteromonas sp. Z1A6 | reverse complement strand
CGGTTATAAACCGAAGCAACCTCAAAATTAACTTTAAATTGGTTTTATTAAAGCTCTTTTGCTGTTTTGTCTTTTATGTCAAACCAGTTTGAATTGGCTGAAGTAATCAAGCCTGGTACGTCTTTTAGCCATTGTTTTTGAACCGATTTATCAAGATTTAAATAAAGTTTGTTTTCAACAATTTTGAAAGCTTCAGGATCTACGTCAAACTTTTTCTCCATTGATACACCAAACGCACAAAAGCCACCAAATTGTGGTACGTACTTTTCTGGGTTAGCTCTAAATAAGTCGCGGTGCTTAGCTGAACTGAACTTATAAATGGCATTTTTATGTGTTGCAGTATATTCAGAGCTGCCTGTTACCGCTTTGTTTTGGGTAAAGTAAGCAACGGTATCGTAACCACTAATTGCAATGTCGTTAACGTCTGCATTTGCGTCTATGTCTGCTGCAAAGCTTAGTGAACTTGCAAGGACTGATGCTGCAAAAAAAGCTGATTTAGTGAGTGTCGAAAATTTCATGTGTATCTCCAAAGAGTAATTTAATTAATGTGTTTGTTTAAAGCTTAGGTGTACTTTATCGTTATACTTTGGTTAATATGCGTCTATTAGTCTGTATTTTCATACCAATAATCCAAGGAGGCGTTTATGGACGTACTTTCGAGTGTATTGAGTCACTTTTCGCTTAATGCCAATGTGTTTTTTAGTGGGAACATGTGCGGTACGAGTGACTTTAGTGACGATCAAGGTGTTGGGCATTTACATTTATTACGTTCTGGTACGTTAAAAGTGCGTAGTAATAGTGGCTTTGAAGTTGTTTTATCTACGCCTTCGGTTATATTTTTTCCTCACTCTACAGGGCACTGTTTATTTTCGGATAAGGGTGACGGTGCTGATTTAGTGTGTGCACAAATTAGCTATCAAAGTGGAGGGCATAGCCCTTTATTGCAGGCGCTGCCTTTTTGCTTAAATTACGAATTAACGGGTGATGGATTATTAACGCAGAGCGCTTTTTGGATTTTTGAAGAGGCATTTAAAGACGCCAGCGGTAAGTATTTAATTATAGATCGCTTATGCGATGTATTTTTAATTAGTGTGCTTCGTAAAGTACTAGAAGAAGGCACAATTAAAAGCGGGATGATGGCAGGGCTTGCCCATCCTCAGTTGGCTAAGGTATTAATAAAAATACACCAAACCCCAGAACAAAGCTGGTCGCTCAGCACTATGGCTGAGGAATGTGGTATGTCGCGCTCTAAATTTGCCGATACCTTTAAGCGAGTAATTGAGCAAACACCGGCTGACTATTTGGCTGATTGGCGTTTATCGGTTGCTAAAAAGCTTATTTTAAAAAATCAAAATATGGATTTAGTGGCTAATCAGGTTGGGTACGAAAATGGCTCTGCACTTGCCCGTGTATTTAGAAAAAAAACAGGGCAAGCGCCAAAAGAGTGGTTATTGAGTCAGCAGTAAATTTTTAGTTTCTTTGAGTAAGCTGCATTTTTGAATCTGGTGAAGGTTTTCGTAATATCAAATTAATAGGGTCTTAATTTACCTCAGAATCACGATAAAACCAGTCATGCCCGAGGTTACGACTTGAGTGAACTTCGGGCATTGTTATTTGGATAATCTTGAAATTAAATTTTAATCGCCTTAGTAGGAGTTATTGATAATCCACTAAAATACTTCATTACCAATTGGCCTTGGCTGTTTTTTTCTATTACTAAGTAATTGTTTGAATTAGGATAGTAAAAGCTATTTTTAGACATCGTAATAAGTTTTGTTTTATCGCCACCAGTGCGCTTTGAATACAAAACGTCATTTTCAAAAATTAGGCTGCGTAAGGTGTTTTTATCAATACGATAATCACCCAATACGGGCGCTAATTGCTGCTCTGTTACCTCTGCTTTTTTAAACTCGGGGAGTGCAATACCTAGTACTCTGGCTGTGAGTTTTTCGTTGATAAAAATAGGGTTTATGTGGTTTGAATTAGCCAGTACTGCAACATATAGCTTTTGTTCTGGAATATAGCGTGCATGCGCTAAAAAACCATTTATTCCGCCAGTGTGTTTAATTACGGTGTATTCATTCAAAGGCTTAATAATTAATCCGTAACCATAGGATGAAAAGCTGCCGTCATTTAATTTAAAAGGGCTTACCATCTTCTCATAACTTGCTTTACTAATAAGCTTGCCAGACGATAACGCACTAAACCAAATGTTTAAGTCAGTTGGAGTAGATATAAGCGCACCTGCGGCATATGGCCAATCCATATTAATGTAGTTGGTGTTGATAAATCCTTGCTCTGTTTGCTCATACCCAGAGGCGCGATGGGCAACAATTTCTTGCCCTTCATAACTACTCTGGTTCATTTTTAGCTTTTTAAATATGTGTTGTTCAATAAAGTCTTTGTAAGACTGGCCACTTGCTACTTCAATTATTTTACCAAGCAGTGAATAACCGGTATTTGAATAAGCCATGGCTTCGCCGGGTTTAAACACCATTGGGTGTTTGGCAAATCTCGCTAACGCATCGTCAACGCTGGTGGGTACTTGTATTTCTTTATCGAATAAGTCGTCGTCATCTGTGTAGTTGGCGATGCCTGAGGTGTGGGTTAATAAGTTTTCGATTGTGACGAGGTTGCCCTCTGTTGGGAAGTTTGCAACATACTTATGAATATCATCGGTAACCGCTAGCTTACCTTGCTCTTGCAGCATCATAATTGCAGCTGCAGTAAATTGTTTTGAAATAGAACCTAAACGCAAAACGCTTTGCTCATTAAGTGCAATGTTATGTTCAAGGTTGGCAAGCCCGCGCGCTCCTTTAAAAAGTACTTTGTCATTTTTACTTATAATTACCGATACCCCAGGCTCGTTTTCAGCAAGGTTCTCGTTAAGAATTTCCTGATATTGCGAGGCTGTCGGGTTGGCTTTTACAAGGCTGGGTGTTAATAGCGAGAGGGCTAACAAACAGCTAGCGTAAAATGGCTTAATCATATTCATCCTTTTTAGTTTTTATACCAAACCTCTAGATAGGCTTAGCGATCCTTGTGTTTTATAGTGAGTTAATATTGCACAGCTAAAAAGTAAACACAATTATCGGATTTTATAGGGGCTCAGTAATAGGTATAATCGCTGCGTTTATTGGTTTTTATTATATTTTTACAAGGAAGTTGTTGATATGCCTGATGTAACGGCTCTATTTTATATTGCCATAATGGCCTTTTATTTATTGCGCTCAAATGATGGAAGTAAGTTAATTATAACTACGATCGTTTTAGCTGCTATTCCTCTATTTACGAGCGATTATTGGCAGTGGTTACAATTAAGTGGGCTGTTAAGTGTCATTATTTTAATTATAGAAAAAGAGAAAGCAGGGGCTACCGCAGGCGGTGCAATTGCGGTGTTAGTCGCTCTATTTATTGGGGCTTTTATTGTAAGTATAATTATTAATGCTGCATGGACATTTACGAGTAATTTTAAGCTTTCTACTTTTGAAGTTAAAGCTCCCTTAAGTTACGGATGGTCTACTCATATTATTTGGTTGTATTGTCTTACTTTTGTTATACCGCTATTTGCCATTTTACGCGGTATTAAAAAGCCCGTAGCATTCTTTGGCACTAATTTAACCGCACTCGCTTTAGCTGTATTACCACACTATTGCGGCTCATTTATTTATGGGCTTATGCTAAGCGTAGCTATTATTGCTTCTCTTTATTTAGTCGCTTTCGTGTTTAAAACAGATTCTGAACAACGCTTTATGTTTACGTATATGGGTATGAGTGGACTACTAACAAGCTGTATAGTTAAAGGTGTAATGGTGGCCTATTTTTAAACTTCAGCTGTTTATTTTATCCATATTAAAACCAATCTGCTGCAACTTGTAGTGGGGTAGGGTCGCTTTTTTCAGATACCCAAAATACTAAGGCTTGCTTTGTTGGCGATATTTTTTTAGCGCGAGGCAGGTTTAAGTCAGTTAATGATAATTGTTGCTTAGTTTGCATGTCACTTTGCTCGTAGCCAATAACAACAAAGTCGTGTTTTAACTTATGGCCTGCGTTTTCGCCGCTGTGTATTTGTGTTTCTATGCCAAAGCCTAACAGAGCTACATGGGCTATTAAGTTTTGGTTAGTATCATCTTTGGTATTAACAGTATCGTATTCGAGATTAATTTTACTATTGTTTATAGTCGCTTTTAAATTACCTAAATGAGGGGCTTTAGCTACAGGAATAGCTTGCTTATAAAACCAACCTTGCCACCCGCTGCCGTTAACCATAAATCCTGGGGTTGCTACAATCCTACTTTTACCGAGTGCTTTATAAGTACGTTGTCTTTTACTAAAAACAGCAGAGGCAAACGGGTCTTTCCATCCTAAATAATCCCAATAAGTAACATGAAAATTAATAGGGATTAAATCAGTCCATAGCTTTTCATCATCTGTAAACGTTGAAATCCAGCGCTCTGCTGGTGGGCAACTACTGCAACCTTGCGATGTGTAAAGCTCTAAAAAGGTAGTCGGATTAGCTGTACTGGAAATAGTTACTTGCTCAGCAGCTTGGCTTTGAAAGCAAAAAATTATTAACCCAACAAGTGAGATAAAAAATGGACGGGATAGTGCTTTAAAAGGCATGTTACTTCTCGCAAAGGTTGATATTGCATTCAGCCTAAATGATATTTACGAATGAAGTATCACGAAATACTCACAATTAAATCACGTTTTAACTGTATATTTTACTTGGTTAAAACTTAATTTGAACACCCGCTCAAGTTGTGTTTTAATCGTTGCTCAATTATTGAGGAACTTTACATGATTAAATTTTATTTTCACCATACTCCTAACCCAATGAAGGTTGCTCTTTTTTTAGAAGAAACAGGCTTGCCGTTTGAACTTGTTCCTCTTGATACTTTAAAAGGTGAGCAACATACACCTGAATTTAAAGCAATTAACCCAAACGCTAAAGCGCCAGCCATTGTTGATGGTGAAACGCGTGTGTTCGATTCGAATGCTATTTTAATGTACCTTTCTGAAAAATATGGAAAGCTTGAAGGTAAGGCCGACGATCGCGCTGAAATGCTGTCGTGGTTAATGTTTATCGCATCTGGTTTAGGTCCGTATTCAGGGCAAAGTGTTCACTTTAGACATATGGCACCAGAAGGGCTTGATTACGCGGTTAATCGTTATTTACGTGAAGCGCAGCGCCATTACGAAGTGCTTGATACGCACCTTGAGGGTCGTGACTTTATTGTGGGTGATACATACACAATTGCTGATGTATCTGCATGGGGCTGGATTGATAAAGCACCGGTTGTATTAGGTGAAGAGGGCTTAGCACCGTATCCAAATCTTAAGCGTTGGTTTGAAAGCATTGATAGCCGCCCAGCGGTTGCACGTGCACGCGTAATTGGTACTGATGTAGCCTTTAAAAAAGAGTTTGATGAAGACGCTAAAAAAGCATTTTTCCCTTCAAACTACCCAAAAGTATAAAAAGTACTTAATATAAACAGCAGAGCAGTTAGCTGATCTGCTGTTTAGTATTTTATGGCTGTGTTAACGCCTCTTTATTTTCATCTGCCACGAATAAATTAACTTCCTCGGTGTGCTGGCTTACGCTATTTCTTTTTAGGGCGATGTATAGGTCTGAGTGAATGTATATACCCTCTGTTCCTGATTTCATACCGGCAATTTCAAACCATGACAGCAGCTGACGTTTCCTGCCTGCAAGCTCAAGCCTTATATCGCGCTTTTTAAATATAACATCTAGATCGGCAAGCATTGCCATTACGCTTAAATCTAAGTGAGTAAAGCAAGGTACTGCATCAATTATTACACAGTGGGTGTCGTCTTTTTGTCTTGCGTATTGCTCAAGTAATCTGCGTTTAAAGTAGCTGGCATTAAAGTAAGTTAAAGGTGAATTAAAACGATAAATAAACACGCCTTGCACTGCTTTTGCTTTATCTGTGGCGTCTAAACTTCTTACTACACCGTTAACATCTACGCCGAGTATATTGTCGGTTGGGCGCATTACAGTGCGAATAAATTGAAATAACCCCAGTAATACAGCAAGTGTGATCCCTGGTATAACGCCAATAAATAACACCGCAAGTAAGGTGGCTGAGGCGAGATAAAATGCCTGTTTATCTTTTCGTTTTAATTGCCAAACAGCTTTTAAATCGAGTAAATGAACAGAGGCAATAATGAGTACAACACCTAGCGCTGCGCTTGGAATAAATTCAAGTGGGGCTGTTAAAAATACGGCTATGACAGCAATAATGGCCGCTGCTATTATTGATACTAACTGTGTTTTACCACCTGTTGCATCGTTAACAGCGGTGCGTGAGTCGGCGCCACTGACTGCAAAACCTTGCGAAAGAGCTGACGCTATATTGGCAATACCTAACGCTCTAAATTCTTTATCGGCGTCTATGTCGTAGCCATTTTTAGCAGCAAAGCTGCGGGCAGTTAGCATCATACTAACAAAGCTCACGATGGCTAAGTTAAGTGCGGGGACCACTAACTCACGAATAATCCCTAAATCAAAAACAGGGGTATTAAAAACGGGAAGTCCACCTGTTACGGTGCCAATGGTTTTTATATCAAGCTGTTTTAAATCAAAAATCCACACCAAAAGCGCACCAAAGGCAATGGCGAACATAGATGCAGGCCACGTGGGTTTTACGCGTTTCATCACAAAATAAACCGCCAGTGTAAACAAAGCCATTAATAAGGTGGGGACATGTGTTTGCGCTAGGTATGTGGGCACACCACCTAAGCGTTCAAGTAGGTAGCGTTCGTCAAAGGTAAAGCCAAATACTTTGGAAAATTGACCAACAATAATAGTAATGGCTACGCCGTTTAGTAATCCCATTAAAATAGGTTTAGATAAAAAGTCGGCTAATACACCTAGCTTAAATTTACTGGCTATAAAGCACCAAAAGCCGGTCATAGCGGTCATGGTGACAACAAGTTGCCAATGTTTAAAACTGTCACCTGCAGCAAGAGGTGTTACTACTGCTGCAATAACGGCGCAGGTAGCAGCATCAGGGCCTACTATTAACTGTTTTGAAGTGCCAAAAAGTGCATATAACATCATTGGCAATATGCAAGAATATAACCCTACGGCAGCATTAACACCGGTTAGCTGTGCGTAAGCAATGGCAACAGGTAAAGCTACGGCAGCTACCGATAGCGCTGCTCTTAAATCATCAGCAAACCATTGTCGCTCATAGTGCAGCAATGTATCTAAACCCGGCATAAAATTATATAAACGCGACAGCACTTCAACTTTTCCTGTTAATAGTAATAACGCTTTGATAGTAAATTTAATATTCAAATAAGTATAGCTAGAGGAGAGTATTTTTACGTAATACCCACTGTATTGAATTAGTTATTTACTATAGCGATGGAGGGTTATTTAACTCGGTAGAATAATCATGTTTTTAATAAGGTTGTATAATATAAAGCCACTTTTTTATAGACGTAAAAAAGCCTGCATAAAGCAGGCTTTAGTTTCCAGGGAAAATTAAAATTTAGCGCGAATACCAAAGCTGTAACGACGATCCGCTTCAGTGTACTTCCAAGCACCACCTAGTTCAGATAGGTAGATTGAAGGCTCACCCGTTAAGTTAGTCGCATTACCTACTAGCGTAATATTTTCGTTAATATCCCAGCTTGCAGAGAAATCTAACTGGCCTCTGTCGTCACGGTAGTTATTACCGTAAACAGTGCCTTGTGCTGAAATACTGCCATCTGAGTTAATATTTTCTACGCGTTTTTCGTTTTCAGTATCTAAGAAACTGTCACGGTAGTTATAAGCGATACGAGTAGAGAACCCTTCGTATTCCCAAAATACTTGTAAGTTATATGTATTTTTAGAAATATCTAATAGTGGGTTGCCGTTTGGTTGTTCGCTGTCTGCATACGTGTAGTTTGCATTAACACCTAAGCCAGAAAATGCACCAGGTAAGCTTGTAAAGAACTGTTGGTAACCCACTTCAAAACCTTGTACTGAGCCGTTTTCACCATTTACATTTTTAACTGTATCGATACCCGTTAGTCCTGCGTCACGCAGACCTGCAACATGGTTAAAGCCATCTGCATCTACAGGGAAATCAGTTGCGTCAGAGTATACTAGGTTGTCTTGTGAAACACCTGCAACGTCAAGCTGACATACTTGGTTCCACTGCGTTACGTTTTGACCAGTTGAAGTGCTTGAAGAAGCCTGACAGCTGCTTTCGTTACTTAAGAAAGACTCAACATCTTTATAAAATACAGCGAAAGATAGTACGTTACCTTCATCAAAGTAATGCTCTACTGATAAGTCGTACTGCGTTGCACGGTATGGTTCTAAATCAATAGATCCTTGCGTTGCACCCGTAATATCGTTATTAACGTCAAATGCAGGGCTTAGCTCGCTAAAGTCAGCGCGGCGCATAACTTTTGCAGCAGCAAAGCGGAATAATGTTTCGTCTGAGTAGTTATACGTAACGTTTAAGCTTGGTAAAAAGTCGCTGTAGTCATTGTCGCCAGTTACTTTTTCGCCATTAAGAAATACGCTTGATTCTAAATCTGTAGTCACATAACGACCACCCACAATCGCAGTGATGTTATCAAAGTCTAAGTACGCTGATATGTACACAGCTGCTGTATCTTCAACTACGTTACGGTATGCGCTTTCTTGGAACTCTTGGTTATCTGAAAGACTCCCCGTTGACGCTAGGTTAGTACCTGCAAGTAACTGCTGAAGTTGAGCGTAAGTATTTGCAGGGTTAGATAAACCGTTGTAGCTTAAAAACGTTAGTAGGTCGTTTTGACCAGAATTACCTAATTGGTCAAAAGAGTTGTCGTGGCTAACTGTTGTGAAGCTATTTGAAAAAGCAGCGTTGTAGTCATCAACCCATAAAGTAGCTAATGAACCATCTGAGTCGTTAAATGCATTTTTGTAAATGTCTTTAATTTCTACTTTGTATTGCTCATATTCGTAATCGCGGTTAGTAACACGTACACCTGCTTTTACTTTAGACACCCAGCTTAAGCTGCTGAGAGGTTCAAACATTTCAACATCAAAACGAATAGCTGTTTCGTCATTGTCTGTTCTTCTATCTTCACTTTTAAACGTACGTAGTGCTAAGTTTTGTGGGTCAGTAAATGCATTTGGATCTGAATGAATGATGCTTGGTAATTTATTACCGTCTTGAGAAAATGCACCATCATATAAATGATTTGTTAGCTGAGTTCCGCCACTTGCTTCAAATGTTGATTTTTCGATTGGGCGAAGTGTAAATTCAGAATCAGGTCTTACGCTTTCTGATGATGCTACTGCAATTTCACCAGAGATTTTTATACTGTCAGTAAGGTTCCACTCTGCACCAAGTGCATTTGAAAACGAGTCAGTTTCACGAAAGTCACTGTATGTTTTAGGGATACCAAATTCGTTTGTTAGCGTGTAATTATTTACGCCGTTAGCATCTTGAGTTGTATTTGCATCTGTTGATAACGAACCCGCAACACCTAATATAGAGTTACCACTTTGCTCACCAGAGCGTTTAGTGCCACTTAAATCTAGATACACCATGCCATTACCAGATTGCGGTGCCCACTGAAGTGATAAATTTACAGCAGTACGTTTACGTTGTTCTACATATTGTTCAACACTGTGCTCGTCTCGTACGATAGCGTTGCCACTTGGTGTATTACCTTCTTGGCCATTAATATCAATGTCTTGAGGTTTAACACGGCTAGACGTTTCATCTTGACGAATTTCACGATCTTGATACGAAAACATAGCAATAGCACCAAAGGTACCCATTTCGTCAAAGTCCCAGTTGTTACCAAGTGAACCACTAAAAATAGGTGCTACTTTTTCTGTTTTATCTGCATATTCACCATCTAATGAAACTGCGCCAGTTAGTTTATCTAACTCTAATGGGCGAACTGTTTTTAAGCTAACTGTTCCGCCTAATGCACCTTCAATCATATCGGCAGTAGGAGACTTAACTACTTCTACTGTTTTTAAGAAACTTGATGGGTAATCTTGTAAGCTAATACCGTCACGAGAGTCGCCAATAGTAGAGCGACCGTTTAATTCAACACGGTTTTGAGGTAAGCCACGAATCGAAACACTGTCACCCACACCAAAATCGGTATTAATAGATACACCAGTAATACGTTGCAGTGCTTCTGCAATATTATTATCAGGTAACTTACCAATGTCTTCAGCAACAATCGCATCTACAATACGTCCGTCAGTACGCTTAAGCATAGCGGCGGCTTTCATACTACCTAGCATGCCTTTTACTTCAATAACTTCAATATCTGCAGCTGCCGTTTCTGAAGCTGCCGGAGCCTCTTGCGCTGCAATAGTAGAAGAAGCCATTAATAAAAGGGCTGCTGCACTGATTGTTGTAGAGCTACTTCTTTTATGTTTATTAATTAATGTTGAAGTAATTTGATTGAGTTTCATGTATCTCTCCCGTTTGGGTACGACTTACGTCATTGTGTGTGTTGTTACTTGGTTTGGTTAACCAATTTAACTGCTATTTCCCTGTAGCGTGTCATACAGGTGGTATGGTTGAAATTAGTCCAATTCAGCTTTTATTACAACCTTTGTTTACCAAAAATTCACAAGGTGTATTACAAAGTGTTCTTTTATTTTGCTTATATTTAATAAATTTAATGGCTTATGGTGTATTT
>NZ_WTKW01000134.1:0-10717 GCF_011378745.1 Pseudoalteromonas sp. Z1A6 | reverse complement strand
ATCGAAATTTTACTGAAATTTATTTTTAATCCTTTCGGTCTTTATCGCCAACAACATTTTAACCGTAGAGAGAAAACGTTTGAAACACGCATATTTAGCACTTTCCCTAGCCACCATATTAAATACACCACTTAATGCTTTTGCAGCCGAAGAATCAAAAACAACAAAAGATGGCGCAATAGAGCGCATTGAGGTGGCAGGCCAAGTTATTAAATCTCAAGGTCTTTCGGTTAAAAACGCCACTGTAGACGGCCCGTTTGGCGACAACTTAGCCCTACAAGATATAGCCCGATCAGTAACACCAATTTCAAGCGAGTTAATAGAGCAACTCAATATTACGACTTTACAAGACGTGCTCGCAGTAAGCCCTAATACCTATTCAGCCAGTGGTTTTGGGGCACCCAGTTTACCTACTATTCGTGGGCAACTGGGTGAGCTTTTTCAAGATGGTACACGCCGTCAAGCTGGTAATAATGGCTTTGGTGTGCCGTTATCGTTCAACTCTATAGAACAGATAGATGTAGTAAAAGGCGCGCCACCAGTATTATTTGGCTCAAGCCAACGCAACGGTGGTTTTGTAAACTTACATTCTAAAAAAGCATCTACGGATGAAAGCAAAGGCAAAGCAACTGTATCTGCAGGTCGATGGGATCAATACAGTGTCTTAGTTGATTACAGTGCACCCATTGTAAAAGACAAAGTAGGTTTTAGAGTCAGCGCTGAACATATTGATAACGGCAGTTACTACGATTTTTCGGGAACTAAAAGCGACAGCTTATTTGCATCATTACGTGTATTACCCGATGACAAAAGCAGCTGGGATATTAACTTTGAGTTATACCAAGTTGAATTTACCGATAACGCCGGAATTAACCGCCCTACTCAAGCGCTAATAGATAGTGGCCTTTATATTACCGGCCAAGGCGTGCAAGCAAATGGCAGCACAGTACCGGCAGCAGGTTCAATAATCTCACCAACTGGGCAAGTAAAAATAGATCGCAGTACAGTGCTTACCGATCCTGATAATCAAAACGAAGCCACTACTTATTTACTACACAGCATTTATAAGCGTGAACTTTCCAACAATGCATCAATAAAAAACATTACGTATTTTCAGCACTTACAACGCGAAGAAATTGCACAAAATAGCTTTGTTGAAATTATAGATGGTGCCGATACCGCGCAAAACCGTACCGAGCTTACCTATCTTTGGAATAGCGACCAGCAAACAATTTTTGCATTTGATGTGCGTTATAACCGCGTATTAGGCTACAGCCAATTTACAACAGAAGCCGATTTACCTATTGATTTAACAGGCCCACTTTCAAACCGCCGCATTCCTTTAACTGATGTACAACAAGCGCGTTTAATTGAAATTAGCCCAGGTATATTTGTATCCCCTGGTGGTCAATATGATATTAATAATGACGGCAATGGCGACTTTAACTTATCAGACACTACCGATTCGCGCTCATGGCAAACAGGCTTTGCTATTCAGCAGGATTCTGATTGGACAGATAAGTTTCATACAAGTGTTGGCTACCGCATTGATTTTTATGACGTAGACGCGCACGACCCAATAGCACCAGAGGGTGAAATTGCAGCTCGTGATAGCATTAACGATAAGCTACATTCAGGGCAAGTAAGCTTTAACTACCGATTAAACGGTGATTACACCACTTATGGTGCAGCAAGTTACAACGAAGCCACATCAAATAGCATGGCTGGCGGCACGTCTCTTGGTGGCGACAACACGATTAGCGCGCAAAACTTTTCAACCGAAAATACTTTAGTTGAATTTGGTTTAAAATACGCACCAACCGACAGTGATTGGTACGCCGATGGAGCAGTATTCAGCCAACGTCGTAGTTTACGTAATCGCGATGGTAGCAATACCGGCATTCGTACTACCGGCTTTGAAAGCCAAGTATTTTATGATGCTTACCCTT
Source organism: Pseudoalteromonas sp. Z1A6 (assembly GCF_011378745.1). Classification (NCBI taxonomy): domain Bacteria; kingdom Pseudomonadati; phylum Pseudomonadota; class Gammaproteobacteria; order Alteromonadales; family Pseudoalteromonadaceae; genus Pseudoalteromonas; species Pseudoalteromonas sp. Z1A6. The sequence continues at coordinate 8,768 of NZ_WTKW01000134.1, read as the reverse complement.
ATTGGCTAAGTGCTGGCTACAGCTATATTGATGCTCGCTACGATAATTCTGCAAGTAGCCAAGATTCAGCTCAAGTAGCCGATGCATTTGACAACTCACGTCCAGATATTATTGAAGGTACCAGTGTTGGCGCACCTAGTTTTACTCCATTTGCACGCTCTAATCGCCAAGTTCAAGGCATTCCTGAGCAGTCGTTCAGTTTTAACGGAAATTATTCAATTAATTCGAAATGGCAAACGGGTTTTTCAGGTCTATATACAAAGAGTTACCCATTAGACTTTTTGGCGACAGTTAAGATTCGTGATCAGTACACATTAAACGTTAATACTAGCTATGCTTTTACGCCTAGTACTAAGTTACGTTTAGATGTAAACAACGTAACGAATCAAAAAAACTGGCGCCCTGTATTTGAAGGCGGTTACTTTGGTGCAACATTGGCTTTTCCTGAGTTGCCAATAAACGCAAAGTTAACCCTTACGCATAGTTTTTAAGAGAGAGAACATGATTAAAAAAATATTTTTATTATTGATTGCAGCTGCCGCTATCGGCCTGTTCTTTCATTTTGACTTACACCAACTACTTACACTTGATGGCTTAAAAGGGTCGATGGATCAATTTAGCGATTACAAAGAGCAATCACCGCTACTTGTTATTGGTGGGTTCTTTTTATTGTATGTAGTGGTAACGGCTCTCTCTTTACCGGGCGCGGCTATTTTAACACTTGCCGCAGGTGCATTGTTTGGTTTAGTTGAAGGCTTATTGGTTGCCTCTTTTGCATCAACTATTGGCGCAACACTTGCCTTTTTAGTATCACGCTACTTACTACGTGACACTATTAAGCAACGCTTTCCTGAGCGCTTAGCTGCAATTGACGCAGGCGTTGAAAAAGAAGGTGGTTTTTACTTATTCACTCTTCGTTTAGTGCCTGTGTTTCCGTTCTTTTTAATTAACTTATTGATGGGTGTTACTTCAATAAAGTCGTGGACTTATTACTGGGTAAGCCAAGCAGGTATGTTAGCCGGCACATTTGTATTTGTTAATGCAGGTACACAGCTGGCGCAAATAGATAGCTTATCTGGCATTTTATCGTTCAACTTAATTTTATCATTCGCTCTATTGGGTATTTTCCCTTTCATTGCAAAAGGAATCTTAAACGTGTTTAAAAAACGTCGAGTATACAAAAATTATACTAAACCTAAAAAATTCGACCGCAACATGATTGTTATTGGTGCTGGGGCTGGTGGTTTGGTAACAAGTTATATTGCTGCTGCTGTTAAAGCAAAAGTAACTCTTATTGAAGCGGGCGAAATGGGCGGCGACTGTTTAAACTACGGTTGTGTTCCAAGTAAAGCAGTTATTAAAAGCGCTAAAATTGCAGAGCAAATTCGCCACGGCGAAAACTACGGTCTAGAAAACGCAACACCGCAGTTTTCGTTCAAAAAAGTAATGGCACGTGTACACAAAGTTATTGCAGATGTAGCACCACACGACAGTGTTGAGCGCTACACCGACTTAGGCGTAGATGTAGTAAAAGGTTACGGTAAATTAATAGACCCGTGGACTGTAGAAATTAAACTTAACGACGGTGGCACGCAAACACTCACCGCTCGTACTATTGTGATTGCCACTGGCGCACGCCCATTTGTACCGCCACTACCTGGTATTGAAGAAACAGGCTATGTAACAAGCGATACATTGTGGAATAAATTTGCAGAGCTAGATGAGGCACCTAAAAAGCTTGTAGTACTTGGTGGTGGTCCAATTGGTAGCGAATTAGCACAAAGCTTTGCACGTTTAGGTTCAAGCGTTACGCAAATTGAAATGGCAGAACGCATAATGATCAAAGAAGACCTAGAAGTGTCTACTTTTGCTCACGAAGCGTTAACCGAAAGTGGCGTTAATATTTTAACATCGCATCAGGCACTGCGCTGTGAAGCCCGCGATGGTAAAAAATTCATTATTGTTAAACATAACGACAAAGAAATCGATATTGAATACGACGAGCTATTATGTGCTGTTGGCCGAAGTGCACGCCTTAAAGGTTACGGCCTTGAAGAGCTTGGCATAGAAACAAACCGTACTGTTGTAACTAACGAATACCTTGAAACGCTATACCCAAATATTTTTGCAGCAGGCGATATTGTAGGTCCATACCAGTTTACACATGTGGCAGCCCATCAAGGTTGGTACGCAGCGGTAAATGGCTTATTTGGTCACCTTAAAAAGTTTAAAGTAGATTACCGTGTTATTCCGTGGACTACGTTTATTGACCCAGAAGTTGCACGTGTTGGCTTAAACGAGCAAGATGCAAAAGACAAAGGCATAGACTTTGAGATTACTCGCTTTGAATTTGAAGAGCTAGACCGTGCAATTACCGACAGCGCTACAAAAGGCTTTATTAAAGTAATTACACCCAAAGGCAAAGACAAAATACTCGGTGTTACTGTGGTCTCTGAGCACGCTGGCGACTTAATAGCTGAGTTTGTACTGGCAATGAAACACGGTTTAGGTCTTAACAAAATACTCGGTACTATTCATAGTTACCCTACATGGGCTGAAGGTAACAAATACGCAGCAGGTGAGTGGAAACGCGCTCATGCACCTGAAAAAGTGCTTAACTTGCTTGAAAAATACCACACTTGGCGTCGAGGTTAATTATGCTTAAAACACCTCTAAAAGCATTACTACTTGGCTCGGCTTTAGTTGCAACATCGTTTGCAACTTCATTTTCAGCCCAAGCCCAGAGCATGCACGATAGCTGGAATACATTGTTAAATAAGCACGTTATCGAAATTAACCAAGGTCACAGTACTGAGGTTGATTACGCTGCCATAAAACGTGAGCATGCACAGCTAAAAACGTATTTAGATTCGTTAACGGCTGTAACACAAAGCGAATTTGACGCATGGGAAAAGCCTAAGCAACTCGCTTTTTTAATCAATGCTTATAATGCGTGGACTGTTGAGCTTATTTTAACTAAGTACCCTGATCTCAAGTCAATTAAAGACTTAGGAAGCTTTTTTAGCTCACCATGGAGTAAAGAGTTTGTGCCATTACTTGGCAAAACTCGCAGCCTTGATGATATAGAACATGGTTTAATACGTGGCAGCGGTAAATACAACGACCCACGCATTCACTTTGCAGTAAATTGCGCGAGTATTGGTTGCCCAGCGCTTCGAGAAGAAGCGTATACAGCCACTGATTTAGAAAGCCAATTGCAAGAGCAAACAGTGCGCTTTTTATCAGATATGACACGTAATATGGCTCAAGAAAATACGCTAAGCGTGTCTTCAATATTTAAATGGTACGGCGATGACTTTGAAAAAGGTTTTAGAGGTACAAATACGCTACAGCAGTTTTTCTTGCAATACAGCGATGCTCTTAAACTGATACCCGCTCAGCAAAAAGCACTTAAAAATGATGACATGAAAGTTGAATTTTTAGACTACAACTGGGATTTAAATGTTCGCCATTAAGTTTTGGCAAACACTGACGCGATACAGCTTTTGCTGTGTCGCGTTTTGCGTTTGTACAATCGCAAATTTAGCTGTTTTTTCGAGCACTGCGTTTGCTAATACCGTTATTAACTCAAATAGTAAAAGTAATTTAGTAATAAACACACAACAGGGATCTCGCTGGCAACAAGTTCAAACACTTGGTAGCAATCAATATGTATACTTTTATGCATGGGGCGGCGACGCGCAAATAAATGCCTATATTCAATGGGCTGCAAAACAAGTTAAAACTAAGTACAACATAAACTTAGTACATGTAAAATTAAGTGACACCAGCGAAGCAGTAAGCCGTGTACTTGCCGAAAAATCAGCAAACAATAACAACCAAGGCAGCGTAGATTTAATGTGGATCAACGGGGCTAACTTTGCCACCATGAGCGAGCACTCTCTTCTTTTAAAAGAATGGGCGAATAAATTACCTAACTTTGCATTAACTGATCCGGCTAACAACCCTGCTGTAAACTTTGATTTTGGACTACCCACCAATGGAATGGAAGCGCCATGGGGGCAAGCGTCACTTACGTTTTATTACGACAGCATTGCAATAAATGGTAATGCAAACAACAAATTGCCGACTACATTAAACGAATTATTAAACTGGAGCGCGCAAAATCCTGGTCGCTTTAGTTACCCAAAGCCGCCTGACTTTTTAGGCATGAGCTTTTTAAAGTACGCCTTAGTTGTACTGCATCAGCAAAGCAGCGAAAACATTAAAGCGCAGCTAAACCAACCAGCTACTACTAAAAACACGGCGCAAGTGTTAACCCCTTTGTGGGAGTTTTTAAATAAACTACACCCAACTCTTTGGCGCGGCGGCACTCATTTTATGCAAAGTGGTGCGCAAATGCGCCGCCTAGTAGACGATACAGAGCTCAGCTTAGCCTTTACTTTTTCTGCACCAGAAGTACCGGCAGCTGTAAAACGGTTTGATTTACCAAACAGCATTCGCAGCTATGCAATGAGTGATGGCAGTTTAAGTAATACCCATTTTGTGGCAATCCCTTACAATGCAACCCACCAGCAAAGTGCGCAATTAGTGGCTAATTTTTTAATGAGCCCAGAGGCGCAAGCTGAAAAACAAAAAGCGCATATATGGGGCGATAAAAGCGTACTTATTCAATCAACGCTAACGCCTGATCAGCAAGCCTTATTTAAAACAGCTAAACCGCATCCAAGTGCACTGCCTTTAAACAGTATTAAACGCACATTGAGCGAACCTCATCCAAGCTGGGTAAACGCCATTATGCAAGGTTGGCAAACCCGTTATGGAGTAAGCCAATGAGCGTTATTTCAAAAAGTGTACCAGTAAATACCAAAGCAACAACGCAGTGCAGCACCGATATGTTTACGCGCATTGTAAAATTTAGCCCGCGATTTTTACTCGCTTTACTTATACTACCCGTACTTGGTGGCTTAATTAGCGTATTGCTGCCTGCCTTTGGTTATGCGCCCGTACTTGAGCAAACAACGTTTAGCTTGCAAGGTTTTAATGCCCTTTGGCAAACACCGGGCCTTACCCAAATGGTTACCCTAAGCGTTGCAACAGGCTTAATAAGTACACTACTTGCGTTTATCATTACCTTAATGATTTTAGCTGCGTTTTTTAATAGCCCTTGGCTTAATCGAATTCAGCGTTTATTGAGCCCTATATTAGTGATACCTCATGCCGCAGCGGCTATTGCAGTAGGGTTTTTAATTGCCCCTTCAGGTATGATTTCACGCTTAGCGTCGCCTTGGTTGAGCGGCTGGGAACTTGCGCCAAACGGCATGTTTCCGCATGATTCGTTCGGTATTAGTATAATTTTGGGCTTAACACTCAAAGAGCTGCCTTTTTTACTATTAATGGCACTGGGTGTACTTGCCCAACCTGAGCTTGGCAAAAAGTTACGCCAGCAACACAAGGTTGCGCTTAACTTGGGTTATTGCCCAATGACCGCCTTTTTTAAAGTAATACTGCCCAGTCTTTATCCGCTACTGCGTTTACCGCTTTTAGCCGTATTGGCTTATGCCAGTGCCAGTGTAGAAATGCCACTTATTTTAGGCCCAAATACACCGCCAACACTCGCTGTAGCTATCATGCATTGGTTTAACGATGTTGATTTAAACCTGCGAATTAAAGCCTCAGCAGGTGCTTTATTACAACTGGCTGTTACAGGCGGGTTGTTAGCGCTTTGGCTTGGCGCAGAAAAGGCTGTAAAAGTGTTATTTGGTGACTCTCTTACTAACGGAGTGCGTGAATACGGAGGATTTTATTGGCAAAAAATAACGGTAGTACTCACCGCATTAGTAATTAGCTTTATACTGTTGTCACTTATTGGTTTAGTTATGTGGTCGGTTGCCGGCTTTTGGCGCTTTCCAGATGCAATGCCTGAACAATTTACGCTACTGCATTTTAAAAGTGCGCTAATGCAAATGAGCAGCCCACTTTTTAATACGCTAGCAATTGGTTTAGTAACCACACTATTTGCCATTATCCTTACTTTATTGTGCTTAGAATCAGAGCAATTAAGTGACAAGCCTATTTCTCGCTTTACCAGTTTAATTATTTACTTACCGTTATTAGTACCCAGTATTGCCTTTTTGTTTGGGCTAGTATGGATACAACAACTAGTGAATAACCAAGCCGCATTTTTTAATGTAGTACTTACTCATTTACTGTTTGTGTTGCCTTATGTGTTTTTGTCACTTGCGAGCAGCTATAGGCGCTTAGATCCTCGTTTTTCTCATGTTGCAGCAAGCCTAGGTGCAGCGCCATGCAAGGTGTTTTTTAAAGTAAAACTACCTCAGTTGTTTGCTCCTATTTTAATTGCAGCCGCACTGGGCTTAGCCATTAGTTTTGGGCAATACCTACCCACGCTTTTAGCTGGCGGCGGGCGAATAGCCACAATAACAACCGAAGCCGTTACGCTTGCCAATGGCGCAAGCAGACGCACCAGTGCCGTGTACGCTATTATGCAAATGGCGTTGCCACTTATTGGATTTATATTGGCATGGGGTTTACCTAAATACTTTTTCAAAAGCGCACGTATTTAAAAGTGCGCAAATTTAAAGCACCCATGTTTAACATTATCAGGGTTAAGGTTTTTTTAATGCAGTCATCATTACAGATTAAAAATTGTCAGCTTTATCGCCAAAATGAGTTGCTACTTAGCTTAAATGAGCAAGTTAATGGCGGTGAAATTCTAACTATTATGGGCCCTTCAGGCAGTGGTAAATCAAGCTTATTAAATTGGCTTACAGGTACTTTACCAAGTAGCTTTAAGGCCAATGGTGAAGTATGGCTTAACGGTCAAAATATCGATAACACCCCTCCACACTTGCGCCATATTGGAGTGCTTTATCAAGACGCTTTATTGTTTTCGCATTTAACGGTTGCTGGTAACATTGCCTTTGCAATGCCCAAAGGTAATAAAAAACAACGCCTTGAAAAAATAGAACACGCACTTGAGCAAGTAGGTCTTAAAGACATGGGCAATCGCCATCCCGATAACCTCTCTGGCGGACAACAAGCCCGTGTTGCATTATTACGTATGCTGCTGAGCGAACCTAAAGCCATTTTACTCGACGAACCCTTTAGCAAACTCGACACACAACTGCGTGTTGATACACGCGAGCTCGTGTTTAGCCAAATACGGGATCACAAACTACCCGCAATAATGGTAACCCACGACCACAGCGACGCAGAAGCTGCAAATGGCACACTCATTACTCTAAGTAGCGCACTTTAATACATGATTTTAATACATAGCTTTAAACGCATAAGGCACCAAACATGTTAGACAAATATATTACCCCTGTAATAAAGCCGCTGTTAACACCGGTTGTAGCATTAATGCACAAGCGCGGTATAACGCCCGACCAGCTTACCGTAGTTGGCTTTTTAGTTGGATTATTAGCGGTGCCATTACTGGCGTTTGAAATGTGGTACGGCGCATTAGTGGCCATTGCTTTAAATCGAATTTTAGATGGGCTTGATGGCGCATTAGCACGCTATGCAAACCAAAGTTCAAGCGCAGGTGGTTTTTTAGACATTACGCTCGACTTTTTATTTTACGCGGCTATTCCACTTGGGTTTATTTTGGCAAATCCTGAACAAAATGCGATTGCAGGCGCTATATTGCTTGCCACATTTATTGGCACGGGTTCAAGCTTTTTGGCATTTGCGATTGCAGCCGAAAAATTTAAACTCGAAAAACCGCAATTTAAATACAAAAGCTTTTATTACTTAAACGGCTTAACAGAAGGTACTGAAACAATAGCGCTATTTATTGCATTTTGTATTTGGCCGCAGCATTTTGCCATTATGGCGAGTATTTTTGCTATTGCGTGTGGCATAACCATTTTTACCCGTATACATGGTGGTTATCATACACTTAAGCAACAAGAAGCTGGTGCTAACAAAGCAACTGAAGATACCCTTAGCAGTGCAAATTCTGAGGTAATAAATGACTAACGAAATATGGTGGCGCTTAGGCTGCTTTTTTAGCATTTTAGTTATTATGATGCTGCTTGAATCGCGTATGCCTGCGCGTACATCTCCCATTAAAAGCAGCACTCGTTGGTTTGCTAATTTTGGATTAGTGTTTGCATCATCAGTTATTGCGCGCTTAGTGGTCCCTATTGGGTTAACTGCCGTGGCACTTTATAATCAAGAACACGGCATAGGCTTATTTAACCAAATCGCCATGCCAAGCGTAATAACTATTGTTTTAAGCATGCTATTACTCGATATACTCATTTACTGGCAACATAGGTTATTTCATAACGTACCTATTTTATGGCGTTTGCACCGTGTACACCACGCCGATGCACACGTAGACACCAGTACAGGCCTGCGCTTTCATCCTATCGAAATTATACTTAGCATACTTATAAAGCTCATTGCAGTTACTGCCTTAGGTGTACCTGCTATTGCAGTATTAATATTTGAAATAGCACTTAATGGTTTAGCATTATTTAACCATGCAAATATACGCCTACCCAATGCAATAGAAAAACCACTGCGTTTAATATTAATGACGCAAATATTGCATCGTATTCACCACAGCCAAGTAGTTAGTGAAACTAACTCAAACTATGGTTTTAGTGTAATTTGGTGGGATAAATTATTTGGTAGCTACAAAGATAAAGCAAAAAAAACCGACGCAGATATAAATATTGGCTTAAAAGAATACCCAAGCCAAAAGCAAAATGCCTCATTGTGGGGTTTATTGATTATGCCATTTAAAAATAAGTGAGCATAAGCTCACTTAT
>NZ_WTKW01000133.1:0-10830 GCF_011378745.1 Pseudoalteromonas sp. Z1A6 | reverse complement strand
GCCGCTATTTAGCGGCATTTTTATTTTCAGTTAATCTAAACTTGGTAATATTTGTTCACCAAACCACTCTGTTAGTAAGCGTTTTTCGTAATAAAATGATTCGTCGCGGCCCATTTTAATTTTATCCATAAAGCCCATATCTTTAAGCTCCACATCAGTATCTTTACTTAGCACTGTACCGTCGTTATCGGTTAACGAATAATTTAGCTTAATGCGTGGAAAATAAATTGGTTTTACTACACGAATTTCGTCCATACCACCATAACGCACATCACCTGCTAAATCTAAATCTGTAAACTCTACGTTTAATTTATAGTCTTTTGGCAATTGCTCGGCTAGTTTAGCCATATGCTTTTCGAAACTTGCTGCCACACTTTTGTGATATGAGCTCTTTGTTTGGTTTGACGCTCGCACATCACGATAATCATTAAAGTCATGCCATTTAACAACAGACTCACCAGCATGGGCAAGCGCAGGTAATGCGATACACATTGTTGTTGCTATTTTTTTAACTAAATTCATATCTTTCTCCAAAGAGGTAGACCAATCACAAAAGTGTAGATTGGAGTAAACCTAGCATTAGCTATTACTAGACTCATTTTAGCACTTGTTTATTAACTATAACTTAATCTTACGTATAAAGTGTTACTTGTACTGAGTAAAATGTAATCAAAAGTACTTAATTTACCGTTATTAAAAAAAGATGTTATTTAAACTATAGAAATTACAGATAAAGCATGTAAATCACCTCTATTTATGGTGAAATTAACTTAATTGATAAAAGGTACCCACGGAGCTTTCATGACTATTTTAGTAACCGGTGGCGCTGGCTATATTGGCTCGCACACTGTTTTAGAACTTTTACAGCAAGGTAACGATGTTGTTGTTATTGATAATTTAAGTAACTCATCACAAGAATCACTTGCGCGCGTAAAGAATATTACAGGCAAAGAGGCCACTTTTTACCAAGGCGATATTCTCGATAAATTCTTTTTAGATTCAGTATTTGCAAAACACACGGTTGATAGTGTTATACATTTTGCGGGCTTAAAATCAGTAGGCGAGTCGGTAGCAAAGCCCATTGAGTACTATCAAAACAATGTACAAGGTACGCTTACGCTTGTTGATGCAATGCGCGACGCGGGTGTATTCAAGTTAGTATTTAGCTCGTCAGCTACGGTATACGGCGACCCTGCAAGCTTACCAATTAAAGAAGACTTTCCTGTAGGCGGTACTACTAACCCGTACGGCACATCTAAACTAATGGTTGAAATGATGCTACAAGATATCGCTAAATCAGATGAGCGCTTTGCGTTTGCTATTTTGCGTTACTTTAACCCAGTAGGTGCACATGAATCGGGCTTGATTGGTGAAGATCCTAACGGTATCCCGAACAACCTTTTACCGTTTATCGCACAAGTAGCGGTAGGTAAATTAAAGCAACTCGCTGTATTTGGTGATGATTACGACACAGTTGATGGTACTGGTGTGCGCGATTATATACATGTAGTCGATTTAGCAATGGGTCATTTAAAAGCGCTTGATAAAATTGCCAGCAGCACGGGTGCATTAGTTTATAACCTAGGTACTGGTAATGGTTACTCTGTACTACAAATGGTTAATGCATTTATTAAAGCAAGCGATCAAGCTGTACCCTATCAGGTTTCACCTCGTCGCCCTGGTGATATTGCAGCATGTTATGCAGCGCCAGAAAAAGCACTTAATGAACTTGGCTGGGAAGCAGTGCGCGGTATTGATGAAATGATGCAAGATACATGGCGTTGGCAGTCAAATAACCCTAACGGTTATAAGGGTTAAGTAAAGCAAGCTTCAAACTTAAAGTAAGTGCGCGGTATAAAACCGCGCCTACAGAGTACTTTAAATACCGAGTTCAATTTTATAGCTGTGTTGTAGGCGTAGAGCGCAGCTTTTAATATTTAAAACTGATTGTTACTTACTTTTGGCTTCTCTAAAGCGCAGCGCCCTCTTAGCCTCTTTGTGAATAAATTACTTAAAATCTTTTTGCACAAAGAGGAGTAAATGATAAGACACCAAAGCATATAAATTACGAGCTTCGCTCGTCACGCCAGCAAGCAGCGCGTCTACAAGTAATTTAACCACAGCGTAAATTTTGGCTGTAAGCGTTTAGCTTGCTCACGCGAAAAGCGCAGCTTTTAATATTTATAACTGATTGTTACTTACTCTTGGCTTCTCTAAAGCGCAGCGCCCTCTTAGCCTCTTTGTGAATAAATCACTTAAAATCTTATTGCACAAAGAGAAGAAAAAGAGGAGTAAATGAGAAGAGACCAAAACATAGAAATTACGAGCTTCGCTCGTCACGCCAGCAAGCTGCGCGTCTACAAGTAATTTCAGCACAGCGTTAAGTTTTGGCTGTAGGCGTAGAGCTTGCTCACGCGAAAAGCGCAGCTTTTAATTACTTATATCCAATATTTAATAACGAGTATCTTTGTTATGTCTGCGCCCACTGCCTTAACAAATTATGATAAACACCCGTTAACTGAATAATCTCTGGGCTATCTTCTACTTTGCTGCGCAAACTTTGAATCGACATATCTAAATCAAATAACAAACCACGTTTTTCGTCGCTGTTTACCATGCTTTGTAACCAAAAAAATGAGGCTAATCTGCGCCCACTCGTTACTGGCATTACACGATGTAAACTCGTTGAAGGGTACAACACCATACTGCCTGCTGGCAGCTTTACGCTATGTGAGCCATAAGTGTCTTCAATAACAAGTTCACCGCCCTCATAGTCTTCGGGGTCATTAATAAATAACGTCATTGATACATCTGTACGAATTTTCACAGGCGTACCCGGCACTTGCCTGATTGCATTATCTACATGCACACCAAACGATTGCCCGCCTTGATAACAGTTAAATAACGGAGGAAAAATTTTTGCAGGAAGTGCTGCCGACATAAACAAATTACTGCGCGCAAGTGCTGCCATTATAATGTCGCCAAGCTCTTGGCATTCAGGGCTATTTTCAGGTAGCTGTAAGTTATTTTTTGCTTTGGTTGATTGATGCCCTGCGGTAATACTGCCATCGGCCCACTGCGCTTTAAGCAAAACCTCATGACAATAAGCCACTTCTTCTTTTGTTAATAGCTCTGGAATTTTAACTAGCATGTGCGCCCTCTCACATTTTTATCAAATAATTAAGGGCAGGTAATAGGCCTGCCCTTATATTTACTCATACTTTTTAATTTGTTTTAAAATTAAAAAGAGTAGCTTGCTGTTAGGCTAAACTTACGACCATCACCTGGTACAAAGTGCCCGCCACCTAGCTGATCAACGTAATCTTTATCACCTAAGTTTTCACCGTTAAACTGCAGGCTCAAATCTTTTGATATGTCGTACGCAATCATCAGGTCAAAAATAGTATAACCCGGTGCACGAGAACGTGTAGACGTAGTGCCGTTGTAGCGCTCACCTACATATTGTGCACCTAAACCAAACGATAATTTATCCGACATATCGTACGTAGTCCAAACACTCGCGCTGTTTTTAGGCGTACGTGCAAGTTCGTTACCAATTTGAGTTGCGTCGTCGCCTAATGCTTTAGTTACTTCGCTATCTTGGTAAGTGTATGAAGCAATTACAGTCCACTCTTTAGTAATTAAGCCTGTCGCTGAAAGCTCTAAACCTTGTACGCGCTGTTCACCACCGAGTATTTCGTCACTTGAGCTATCTGCAAATGGGTCATCAGTACGGGCATTGGTTTTCTCAGTACGGAAAAGTGCAGCATTAGTTTGCAGGCGCCCATCCATTAAGCTCCACTTAGTTCCTAGCTCGTAGCTGCGGCTTTCTTCTGCATCTAAATCAGCTGCATTTGAACGTGTAGATACCGTTAGCCCTTCAGCAGATGGGTTAAATGAATTACCCGCGCCTAAATATATACTGCCGTTATCGGCTGGTTTATAAACTACAGCCGCATTCCAACTAAATAAGTCATCACTTGTAGAAATTAAAGCGCTTGGGTCATTATAATCGTTGTGATAATCCGTAGTGAAGCTATCAAAACGAATGCCGCCCGTTACTTCCCATTGTTTATTAAGTGTTACTGTATCAAATGCATAAATAGCTTGGTTTTTAGCTTTAGCTTCAATACTTCTACCGTCACGGCCATACACACCCGTAAATGCAATTGTTGCATCAGGATTGTATAAGTCGTTGCGTATTCCATCTTCAATTAGGTTATCAGGTGTAGTTGCAACAAAGTTATGGCGTGTAAACGTTTCGTTTGCAAGTTCAACACCCACTACAACATCGTGAGTAAAGCCAGCAAATTCATAGTTACCAATTAAATCAACTTGAAGTGCAGCAAGTGAATTTTCTGTATCACGTGTTTTTTCATCTGCAAAGGTAATGTCAGTGTCTGTTGTAACCGAGAAATAACGCGGTGCAGTTGTTACCGATTCACGTTTAACTTTACCTAAACGACCTTGCACACGTAACGTAGTATTTTGAGAAAAATCATACTCATAACGAGCTGTTGTTGAGTAGGCTTCAATATCTTCATAATCACGGTAAATATTACCGTAAAAGTTATCAAAATCGACAGGAGAAGGTGAGCGCGCGCTATCTGCAAGTTCAGCTACTGGCGTATCACTGTAAACCCAAGGAATACCGTAATCTGGTAAATTGTCTTGGCGCTGATACTCTAGGTTTAAATCAAAACGGCTGTTTGTACCAAGCCCTGTTGCAAATGCAAACGCAACAGCATTTGTTTCATTCTCAACATGGTCACGACCTGCAACATCACCTTTATCAGTAAGAAGATTGATACGTAGTGCGCTTGTGTCGTTTACTTGAATGTTAGTATCAAAACGACCACGGTAATCGTTTTCTGTACCTAAACGTAGCGAAACGTCGTTAAAGTTGTCTAACTTCGCCTTTTTACTTTCTAAATTAACACTACCACCTGCTGCGCCACGACCAGAAACCGCTGAGCCTGGGCCTTTTGCAACTTCAACGGCTTCAATGTTGTAAATATCACGTGTGTAACCTGCAACATCACGAATACCATCTACAAAAATATCATTTGTTGCACTAAAACCACGAATCGACATGCTATCGCCAGTAGGTGAGCCACCCTCACCTGCAGCTAAAGAAATACCAGACACATTGCGTAAAGCATCACGTAAGCTATCTACGTTTCTATCTTTCATTACCGCTTGGTTAATTACCGTTACAGTTTTAGCTGTATCGAGTAGCGGTTGAGTGTATTTATGAGACGTTGATTTTTCAACAACATAGCTAGACTCAGTTTTAGTTTCTGCTTTAGTTACCGATAGTTCTTGAACATCCTGTGCACTTGCCCAAGTTGAAAGCGTTGCCGTAACAACCGCTGCAATTGGCTTTATGTAGGCATTTCCTTTATTCGATGGCTTACTCATGGTTACTCCGTAGTTTTTATTAAGCACTTAACTATTGTTAATTTAAGGTACATATTTAATTTCGGCGAAATCCTACCACCCAAACAAAGCAATGTAAACGATAACTGTTATCAATTGCATTGTTATGTAAATTCCTATATTGTATACACACTCAAAAATTAACAGTAATTACGTCCTTGTAATTGCTTGTAGTAACTTTCAGGATTGTTGTTAAGTAATGCGAAGCTTAATTAAACCAATTAGCGTAGTTATCGCGCTTTGTAGCACTATGGCAGTAAAAGCCGACACTGTTAGTGAGCTAGAACAACTCGTTAATAAATGGCTACAAATAGAAAATCAAAACACAGAATTAAATACTCATTGGCTTGAACAAAAAAGCAGCATGGAGCAAACCTTAACGCTTCTAAATGCTGAGCAGCAGCAACTTAGCGAGCTTAATCAGCGTAGAAAAAAAAACACCAGTGAGCTTGCCCAAAAACGCGAACAGCTTGTTACCAAGCAATCAGAGCTTGAAAATGATCAACAGCAATTAAATGATCAACTAGCGCGTATTTCTCAGCAATTACTTTCATTACAAGTGCAACTCCCCCCGCCACTTTTAAGTAGTTGGAAAAACACCGGTGATTTAAGCGACTCACAGCTCAGTACAACTGACAAATTACAAACAGCGCTAAAAATGCTGACTCTACTTAATGATTTTCAACAACGTATTTCTATTCACGAAATGGCTATTAAGCATCCTGATGGGCAAGAAGTATGGGTAAAGAAGCTTTACTTAGGTGCAGCTCAAGCATGGTTTGTAAGCGAAGATTTAAGTTATGTAGGTATTGGTTTTCCAAGTGACTTAGGTTGGCAGTGGGAATTTGACCCAAGCATTAATGCTGAACAAGTTGCACTGGGTATTGCTGTACAGCAAAAAAAGCGCGCTGCTGATTGGGTAACACTCCCAATATTAAGTTATGTAAATAAAAACCAGCAAGGGGCTAAATAATGGCTACTAACAGCATAATTGCAGTATTTAGCGCCACGGTTTTACTTTTTAGCGCAAACATTTCTTTTGCAGCCAGCAGTGATGATGCTAAACAAAGTATTTTAAGTGATATTAAAACAGCGCAACGCACTCTAAATAAAACTCAAAATAGTATTTCAAAAGAGCAAGCTACTCTTGCAAAGCAAATTTTTACCAAGCAGCAATCGCTCAGTAAATTGCGCGAACAAGCAGCCGTTAATCGCCGCCTAGCTGACGAAAACACATTAAGCCTTGATCAGTTACAAACCCGATTAGACACTTGGCAACAACAACAGCAATATCAATTAAACTTACTTAGCCGTTTTGTGCGCCAAAATACCAGCAATAGTGCTAGCAGTAACGAGTCGACTAATAACCAAAACGAGTTATTAAGCCGCGTTATATCGCAAATTAATAATCAAGAACAGGCACTTTATCCACAGTTTAAAAAACAATCGGTTGTGCTAAGTAATGGCGAATTAAGCCAAGCTAGTACCCTTCAAGTAGGGCCTGTTGCATGGTTTAGTACGCAAACACCTAAACTTATGGGTTTATTAAATTTGGATGATGAATCTAATGCATTAAAGGTAGCGTTAGTACAATCAACAAGTGACGATAACCCACTCGATAATACTTTAAAGCAAAACGGTGTAGGCTCTACATTACTTACTTTTGATCCTAGTTTAACGCACTTAGTGACTAGCCAAGCCCAACAAGAAAGTCCGCTTGAACACTTAGAAAAAGGCGGTTTATGGGCTATCCCTATTATTTTATTTGCCTGCTTTGCACTAACCATTGCGCTATTAAAAGCCGCGCAATTACTGCGTTTAAGTAAAATTAAAATGCACTCTCAAATGCAATTACAGCAATTTTTTAAAGCTGAAAATAGCAATGAATTTGCAGGCATGCAGCAGCAGTTATTTAACTTAACGCTGCAAAGCGAAAAAGGCCAAGTACGAGACGATCAATTATTTAATCAGTTAATTCACGATAAGCATAAACTCGATAACTTTATTGGCGCTATTGCCGTTACGGCTGCAGTAGCACCACTACTTGGCTTGTTAGGTACTGTTAGCGGCATGATTGAAACATTTAAAATGATGACCTTGTTTGGCTCAGGCGACCCAGAAGTTGTATCGGGCGGTATTGCACAAGCACTTATAACAACTGAATTAGGTTTAGTCGTTGCCATACCAGCTCTGGTATTAAATGCACTGCTATCACGTAAAGCAAAAGCGTACTACAGCCAACTAGAAGGCTTTGCATTACAGCTAAGTCAACTAGAAAAAGGAGAAACCAATGTTTGAAAAAATCGTTAGTAACCCTATTTGCTGGTGTATTCTTTTACTCGCTTTATTTGTATACCAGTTAATTTTTCATGACTTACTGCACCTTAAACAATACCAAGCGCAGCGCAAAGGCTACTGGCAAGAGGTTAGCTCTATTTTAACGGCTGCTCTTCCGCTACTTGGTTTATTAGGTACCATTGTTGGTTTGCTTGATACATTTAAAGTAATGGCGCTGGGCCATAACGAGTTAATGAGTGACGCCATTGGTGATGCATTACTAACAACTCAATTGGGCCTTGTGTGCGCTATTCCTGCATGGTTAATGCAAGCTTACTTAGCGTATTCGCAGCGTAATCCTAAATTACATACGTTAAGTAAACAGTTAGGGTAACACTATGCAATCACGATTAAAGCACAAGCTAGAGCAAGAAGCGGGGCAACATATTGATATGTCGCCGCTACTTGATGTGGTATTTATATTGCTAATATTTTTTATTGTTACAACCGTATTTGTACGCGAAAGCGGCGTTGAAGTTGATAAACCACAAGCCGTATCGGCCAGCCGTCTTGAGCAGCAAGTCATTTTTTTAGCAATAACCGACAACCAACAAGTATTTTTTGATGGTAGCCAAATTGGTGTTGCTGGTGTACGTAGTAGTGTCGAGCAAATGTTAAAACAGCAACAACGCCCTGTGGTAATTCAAGCTGATAAAACAGTACCTACAGAGTTACTTGTTCAAGTAATTGACGAAGCAAAGCTGGCAGGCGCGGCGCAAGTTAACTTAGCTACGAAGCAATAATATGCACACGATTGACTCGCCTCAAAAAACAAAAAACAATCGCCATCCACTTTTTGCATTTGGCCTTAGCCTCATTGTACTTAGTGCTGCATTACTACTTTTATGGCTTGGACAACTTGCAGAGCATCATATACAAGACAAAGTGGTTGTACGTGAGATTGCCATGGTGGCACTGCCACCTCCTCCTCCGCCATCAATATCGCAACAGCAAACAAGTGAGCCAATGCAAAGCTTAGCGGTAGAAGGTGCAGGCGCGTCTATTCAAGCCGTAAAAATTAAGATCAACAGCAATTTAAGTATTGTAAAACCCGATACACCTAGCGTAAAAGTAAGCGCGCCACAATGGCAATCAATGAGTGTAAATTGGGATGCATTTAGCTTAAATCAACTCGATGGTCTCCCCACTTTGCTTACTCCCGTCAAGGCCGTTTTACCAAAAAGCTTAACCCGCCGAGGTGTTGATGTATTTACTGTAAAACTCGATGTATTTATTGATGAAAGTGGCAAGGTAAGTTTAATTGAGGTAGTGCAAAATCCATATCCTGAACTTAAACCAGCTATCGACAAAATTATTAAACAAAGCCGCTTTAGTGCACCTAAAAAAGAAGGTGAAACCGTACGCGCTCGCTTTATTTGGCCAATCGAATTTAAACCTTAAGCCTATTAAAATGAAAAATATGAATATATTTAAAACGCTAAAACCATTAACTTCCGCACTGTTGACGACTGTAATGTGTTCATTACCTTTAGTAAGTGCAAGTAGCGTACATGCAAGCGCTGCCAGTGATACTAATGCGCCACTAAAAGTAACGTTATCGCCTAGCGATCCAACATGGCAGTTGGCTATAAATAATAAATTACTGGGTCCTACAGAGGTCCTTATTGAGCCGACCGAGCGCGGTTTTGCTCGCCAAGTGCAGCCACTCTTACAAGCCGGTAATTACAGTGAAGTTGCTGCGCTATTTAAAGGTCGTGATATAAGCCAAGATAGCACTGCTTTAAACTTGTTACGTGCACAAGTTTTGCTTTCAACAAAGGACTTTAATAACGCTGAACTGGCTTACTTGGCGTGTTTAAAAGCTTCACCTGATTTAGTAAAAGCACACCAAGGTTTGAGCCTTTTATACATGCAACAAGCAAAGTATGACAAAGCACAAACACACTTAGTACGCACTATTGAACTTGGTCAGGCTGATGCACAAAGTTATGCGCAACTTGCTTATATACACGTGCAGCACAGCCAACCTTGGAGCGCAGTAGCGGCCTACCGCCAAGCGCTGATGCTAGCGCCAGAAACAAGCCAATATCAACAAGGGCTATTGTTTGCGTTAATTGAATCGGGTGATTTAAATCAGGCAAATGCATTATTAAAAGAATTACTCAATAAAATCCCGGATAAAGCTGAACTTTGGTTGCAACGTGCACAAATAGCATTACAACTTAATCAAAAAAAGCAAGCGCTTGCTGCTATTGAAGTCGCCTTAAAACTCAACCCTAAAGATACCAGTAACCAGCTTTTAGCAGCCCAGCTACACTTAAGTGAAGGCAGCACTGAACGCGCTGTTAGTTTATTGAAGCAAGGTTTAAAACACGCCACTAAAAAACAGCAAGTTGAGGTTATTAATACCACGATGCAAACTTTAGGCTGGCTTGTATCTCAACAAAAATGGGATTCAGCTAAAGATCTAATAGGCAGCGCAAAAAGATTAACTAAGCAACTACCCCGTGATGAACAAGCCCAGTTCTCTGTATACAGCGCACAAATTGCTATGCAGCAAGGTAATACTAAACGTGCTCTTAAAAGCTTAAATAACGCACTTAAAATAAACCCGAATTTAGGTGATGCCCTACTTAGTTTAGCGAGTATATATCGCAGTAAAAGCCAACTTACCCAAGCAAAACTTATGTACGTTCGTGCACAAGCCCTACCTGATTACCAACTATCGGCGTGGCTTGGATTATCGCAAATAGCGATTGATTCTAAAGACTACCCGAGCGCGCTAAAGCATCTTAGAAAAGCATTACAAGCTAACCCACAACGCCAGGACTTAATTGCTAATATTCGCGCCCTTGAGAATATAGTGCGCCAAGAGGGGTAAGTTTAACGCTGTGGTTAAATTTACTTGTAGTCGCACAGATTGCTGGCGTGATGGGCAAAGCTCGTAATTTCTATGCTTTAATGTTTTCTCATTTACTCCTCTTTGTGAAATAAGATCTTAACTGATTTATTCACAAAGAGGTTTAGAGGGCGCTTCGCTTTAGAAAAGTAAAAATACATAATTACTATTGTTTTAATGTCTTCTCATTTACT
>NZ_WTKW01000132.1:0-10900 GCF_011378745.1 Pseudoalteromonas sp. Z1A6 | reverse complement strand
TTGAGATTCAGTAACTTCCTGCAAGTTTAATTTAGATATGTAAATTTTTTCTCACTTCCTCAACAACTGACTGATCGGCATTCGGTCAGTAAACTTAGTCGCTATAAACGGATCTTCATCTTGAGCACTTTCAGGCTTATAAAGTGAATAACGCTCGACTTCACTTGCTGTAATTTCTGTAACGGGTAAGGTAAATAGGTTTGCTACATCAGGAAAGAGCACTTCAAATGCTATGACTAAATGCTTGGTTGTGAGGGTTTTCGCGTTGTCTACTAAAGCGTAGAGTACGGCATCATCTAAAAAATATTTGAGCGTTCTAAAGCAGCCTTTTGATAGTGAGAACAAAGCAAATACTGTTGCTTGCTCACTTAGATTTGGCTTTTCGGTGAATGGCATACGGTTGGCTAGGCCAATTATTAACTGCACAAAATGCTTTGGATTTTCTGACAATTTAAAATAAGGCAGCTGCCGCCTTACTAATAAACGCGATGACCACTGCGGTTCGTCTGCTATTTTTGCTGCCCACGGCATTCCTACCAATACAATTGATACACCCGCTTCGTCGTTAATATATTTTAATCGGTTGGCAATCTCGCGGCGCTTTTTACCTTGGTTGTGCTCAATTAGCTCTTGAAACTCATCAATAATTATAAGCTCTGTACCACACGTTTTTAGGCATTTTATTAATGATGTCGTTAATCGAGTACCATTTACTCGCAGTTTGCGCTCTGTGCTGCCTATTTGTCCTAAGTCTTTAAGAAGCTCGGCTAAAGTAGATTCTAGTGTAGGGTTACTCGGTATGCGGCTTACTAATACAGGGTGATTCATCACTCCATTAATAAATTGCGGTAAGTGACGTTCTTTATACTGTTTTATTAGTGCTGTTTTACCTGTGCCTGTATCGCCATTTAAAAGCATGCAGGGCTTTTCGCCCGCTAACCCTTTACCAAGTCTTAATCTGTCGAAGTCGTTAAATACAGTGGTTATTATTGGGTATTCAATAAATACATCGCGAAATTCATTAAGCTTTTCTTTTTGTTTATCGGTCAGCATAATTAAAATCCATCTAAGTCTGAAATAAAGTCATCCCAGCTATCAGTTGGTTGCTCTTTAGCTGTAACCTTTTTGACCTCTACGGGTTTGCACTGAGTTATTGATTTTTGTGAATCACTACTGACATTTTGATGCTTAGCTAGCGCTTTACCCCCTTTTACTTTTGAGTGGTTTGCCGCATTTTTTAACGCTTCAAACTCGTTTTGAATTTTATTATGAATAAACATACGCGCTTTTGCTAAGCCTACATTATCGATAGAGCCCGAAATAAAGTCGCGGTGGATGCGTGTGTTTATTTTATGCTGATTCAAACTTAAATTTTGGGTGTAACCGTTTGGGTCTATGCATGGTAC
The DNA here is from genome assembly GCF_011378745.1 of Pseudoalteromonas sp. Z1A6. Classification (NCBI taxonomy): domain Bacteria; kingdom Pseudomonadati; phylum Pseudomonadota; class Gammaproteobacteria; order Alteromonadales; family Pseudoalteromonadaceae; genus Pseudoalteromonas; species Pseudoalteromonas sp. Z1A6. The sequence continues at coordinate 9,494 of NZ_WTKW01000132.1, read as the reverse complement.
TTTTATGTAATGCTCTAGCTTATCGAGGTATACGTATACATAAGAAATATCTTCGGGGTTTAACTTAACTAAAACCTTATGAGATACGTTGTGACTAAATTGCTTTCTGTAATTAGACAGCTCCGTGCAGTCATACCTTAAGTTTTCCAGCCATACCCCTCCCTTTCTAAGTTTAGGGTGAATTGAAATACTGAGTACAACATCTAGTCGTTGTAGATCATCATTACTCAGCATTGTTGGTGGTAACGTACTAAAGCCTTGCTCCCATAGTTGGCTCGGTATGTACTTAAAACGGCTGTCGGCATCTTGATGGTAAACGTCTACTACCCATTTATGGAATAACTGCATAAAGGTCGTAAAACGCATAATTGCATCTTTTTTGGGATTATATTCATGCTTTTGTAAAATATTAGAAAAGGTTTTACCTGGTATAGGATCTAGTAACTCAGTGTTAATTGTGCCAAACATACGTTCTACAAAAGGTTTTAACCACGGCTTTTTCGTTGGATTATATTGAATGTTTACTCCAATTTCACAAACAGCAAGCTCAAGATTATTACCCCAAAACTCTCTTCCATTATCAGTAACGAGTGTTTCAATTTTACCTGCACACTTCCACTCATTTACCGTATCAGGGTATAGCTTTGCCACTTCACTTTTAGGTTTCATGGCATTCATCATCGCTCGCCTTACTGCATCATAGCAGGGTTCGCTGAAGCTAAAGTAGTAGCCAACAATACAATGGCTATACACATCAACTAACATGGTGAGTGTCGGCCTACCAAGCGGGATATGTAGCTCATCATCTAATAAAATAAGATCCAGCGGTGTATGGTCAATTTCAACTTTTTCGAGTACTCGGGTAGGCCGTGTATGCCCTTCCACTTTATTAAACGCAATATCAGCAAGGCGCTTACCATAACGAGCAACCATAACGTCGTATTGCGGTAAATTATCGATTCTATTTTTAAATGCTTTGTATGTTAGAGGCTTTAAAACACTGCCTAAAACACTGTCGTTTTCAATAATAACTAAATCTGCGTAAAACTTATAAGCCGAAGCCACTGATGGCTTTTCTTTTACTAAATAACGCTCAAGTGCTTTTTCAAAAAACTTATCAGTTGCTGTATCGCGCTCCCTGTTACCCTTTTTTTGGTGTCTTGGTATTAGCGCCATGATATTTTTATCTGCATTTGTATAAGCGCTATACCATCGTGCGGCGGTTCTCCAGCTGGGCTTTTTTTCTCCCTCAACTTCGGGCATTACTTTTAATAAAGGCTCAAGGCTTTTTTGTGTCCAACCGCCTTGAATATTAGTCTCAAGCCATTGAATATATTTAAGCTTAGCAAATGTTGTTGTTTTAATTTTTTCAGGAAGGGCTTGTAAATCTTTGGCGTAATTTTGAGGTAGTTTGGCTGCTACTTTTGGTAATGGCTGGTTAAATTCATCTTCAAACAGCCCGTCATTAAACATTATTAGACCAAATTGCTGTTTCTATTGATATTTCATTTGTAGTTAAATCGGCAAATAACTGCCCTAAAGATAATAAGCGTAGCACAGTAGCAAGTAGCTCACCGGCAGTTACTTTTAAATAGCTAACTAACTGGCCCACTTTAATAGACTCGTATTGCTGAACAAGTTCTAACACCGATGCTTGCAATTCTGTTAAAGACTGAAAACCAGAGTAGCGATGCAAAAGCTTTAAGTTATTGAGTGTTGGATACACACGGATTTGTTTGTCTGTAACCAGTATTAAGTCGCGTCCATCTTGCTTAGCTATGGCTTGCTTTTCAATAAAACGTGCACGAAAGTCTTCGTCAGCAATTTTGCTTTGTGGTTTTACTTCTATAAATTTTTGCGTGCCGTCTGTGTGGGTAAGTAAAAAGTCAGGTGTGTAACAGCAAATACGGTTATCAAACTCATATTCGTAACCTAGTGGCTGTGCTTCAAATGCGGCTATTGATGGTGAAAATTCAAAATGGAAACACGCATCAAATTCTAAAGAGGATTCAACTAAACAGGTAGATTTATTTTTTTGACTAGCAAATTTATGGAGGTTTTTAACACGGGAGTGTTTGAGTTTTCTTCTGTACATGTGAGTCAACCATCTAACCATTTGGTTAAATACTAGACTATGCCACCTTATACTTCCAATTTATGCCATCTTTTAGTACAAATATGTCAACTTATACTTCAAACAACACCCAAATGAGGAATTTGGGTGGCAGTCTTACCAGCCACATCTCGGCACACACGTCACAAACTGTGGCTGCTCCCTTCCGGGCCTGACCAGGTTCGCCTGCTAGTGTTGCGAGAGGACCAATAAGACTACCATTGAGGGCCTTGGTTGGCGCGGGAGGGATTATCTCTACTTTTGCTCTGTTATTCAAGGGATAATCTAAAAAGAAAGTGCGATTGCATACTTCATATACAATCGCGGCGTATTTAGCTATTTTAGTGCGTATTAATTGTTCTCTAACTGCGCTTTTATATTACGTAATGCTGCTTTTACTTTTTTCATGTTTTCTGGACCCATACGTAAAAGCTGCTTTTGTGCATCTGGTAATTGCTCCCACTCCGAAAACGCATACTGGTAAGTTACTGAATCACGAAGTAACGGCAAGTCACCTTCAGGCTCTGGCGTATCAAGTAATAAATCGATTGCATCGGTTAGCGTTTGATTAAATTCGTCATCGCCGTAACCAATTTCACTGTATGCATTATTAATAAGTGGCTTGTACTCTTCGTACATGCGAACGGCTTGCGCTGCACTCATACTGGTAAATATTTTCACATACGGTGTATAACGCTCGTAGCTGTTAGGGTTAATCGTTAAGATATCACCTTCATTCACGCTAAATTTTTCTTCTAGCTGTACAACAGGCATGTGTTTTTTAGCTATTTTTCCTTTTGCTAAGTTATCTACATATACCACACCACGACGAATAACATCGTCGGTCACCATTAAGCTCATTACTGAGTCGCTTAGGTACTCGTCCATTTTAGCAACAACAACTGCATCACTTTCGTTAAGCGTTGGTAGTGGCTCTACTTCTTGCACAGGCTCACTTGGACTTTGTGCTGGTACTTCAAGCTCTGCTGGCTTTTCTGGATTTACAGACGGCGCATCTACCACGGGGTCGTTCTCGGGTTTAAGCTCCATCATAGGTTGTTCTTTAACTGTGGGCTCTACCTCAGTGCGTGTTGCTTGCTCGTCACTGGGTGTTAGCAATACGAAGGCGGCCGCACATGCTACGACTATTAAAATAATAACGGCGAAAAGAATATTGTTATTAGGTGGACGTTTTTGAACATCTGATGCTTCTGGTTTATCTGACATACGAACTCCATAAAAATTAAAATGCGATATCACTTAGAGTACGCTAAGTGGATTAAATTCATTCTTACACAAATACTATTACATTTTATAATACGGCAATTATAGCAAAGTAAGTTAAGTACTAAATTGGGTGATTAAACAATGTAATAAGTATTAGGGCAGTTATCCTTTGATTCTTCTAGCTTAAAGACTTACAGTTAATAAATAAAGTAAAGACGTAGAACAGTTTAACCACCAATATGAAAATCAAGCAAGTTGATCCACAAAAACCTAAAATTGCCTTATTACTCACAGGTGGTGGCGCACGTGCTGCTTATCAAGTGGGTGTCCTTAAAGCGCTAGCTCATAGTATGCCTCGTACTGCTCCATTGCCATTTAGAGTAATAAATGGCACCTCTGCTGGGGCTATTAACTCAGCTGCGTTAGCATGTTACGCCTCCTGTGCGCATTTGGCTGTACGAAAGCTTGAATCAGTTTGGAAAAACTTTTCAACCTCTATGGTCTATAAAAGTGATTTTTTAAGCGTATTTGGTCATATTGCGCGTAATATTTTAACGAGCTTTCAGTCAGAACATATTAACCATCCACCAGCGAGTTTGCTAAATAATCGCCCTCTACGTGGTTTGCTCAATGAGATTTTAGACTTACACCGGATAGAGCGTAACTTACACCGAAATTATTTAGATGCGCTTTCAATTACGGCTTCTAGTTATACCACGGGCGACTCTGTTGCGTTTTTTCAATCAAATACACAAACACCATGGCAACGCGCTAAACGCGAAGGCCAAGCTACGCGTATTAACGTTGAGCATTTAATGGCATCGAGTGCCATCCCTATGGTGTTTCCAAGTGTAAATATTTATAACCATTACTTTGGGGATGGCTCTATACATCAGTTATCGCCTCTCAGCCCATCCATTCATTTAGGGGCTGAAAAAATATTTATTATTGGGGTCGACCAGCCTAAAGAGCTTCACCCACCGGGTTACTCCCCTCATTATCCTGGCTTATCGGCTGTTGCGGGACATTTACTCGACAGTGTATTTACCGACACTATGCAATCGGATTTAGAGCGTTTGGCTCGTGTTAACCGAACATTAGGGCTATTACCTGCACGCGATAAACACCAAGAGCTAAAACAAATAGATACCTTTGTTATTAACCCTTCGCAAAACTTTAACGCAATTGCAGCGCAGTATTACGACGATATGCCATGGGCCATTAAAGTATTGCTACGTACCATAGGTGTAAAAAAGCATTCGCAATCGAGTTTAACCAGTTACCTATTGTTTGAAAAACGCTACACCCAGCATTTAATGCAAATTGGCTATGAAGACGGTATGGCGCAGTTGCCTAAGATGCGTGAATTTTTAGAGCTAGATTAATCTAGGTCATTATTCGATTCCGTCGAGCAGGTAGTGCTCTACCCGCTCAACACGCCTTGGTTTACCTTGTAATACTAAAACGTCATTAGCCAATAATGTTGTTTGCGCTGATGGCGTATCTATTTCGGCTCCTTCTCTGCGCAGTGCTTTTACGAGCACTCGCCGCTTTTCTAAATTAAGATCTTCAATTGTTTTACCCACGGCATAAGCTTGCTGAGGTAGCGCTACAACATGTAAGTATTCTAATCGTTCACTTGAGGCATCTTCGCTATCTTTAAAATACCCGGCGTAAAAGCTTTGCATTAATGGATAACGATTACGACGTTCTTTACTTACTCTACGCACAATACGCGTCATCGGTACGCCCGACATAGACAACACATGCGACACGAGCATTAAGCTCGCCTCTAACGACTCTGGCACTACTTCGGTTACGCCTAGCCCTTTTAAATAATCTAACTGGCTATCGTCACGGGTACGAATGAGTATTTTAACGTTGGGCGCTATTTGTTTTATGGCATCAATAACAACTTGTGCGTGATCAAGCTCTGTAAAAGTAATAATAACCAAGCGAGCTCGCTCTACTCCTGCGCATTTTAAAATATCTTTTTGTTTAACATAGCCAAATATAACAGGCTCACCTGCAGCTTTGCCTTCTTGAACAAGTATTGGATTGCTTTCAATGGCAACGTAGTCTATTGCTTCGGGCTTTAAAAAACGCGCTATAGTTTGCCCAACACGCGAAAAACCACAAATAACAACATGGTCACTATAAAGTGTACTACTTTGTGGCTCACTCTCCAGCGCTAAACTAGGGCGATCGAGTATACCCAAACGCTTTAAAATAAATGGCGTTTTATCAATCAAAAATGGTGTAAATGCCATTGATAACACACCAAGGGCAATTAAAAATGAAACTTGCTCTGAGTTTAATAACTGATGCTGCCCAGCAAGTGCAATAAGTACAAAACCAAACTCCCCCATTTGCCACAGCATAATGCCACAGGCGAGTGAATCTTGGTTTCGTTCATGCATTAGCCGCGCACTAAGTGCGACTACTGTAATTTTTAATACGAGTAACCCAAGCAATGCGCCAATAATTATTACTATATGCGCCAGTACAAATAAAATATCCAACTGCATACCCACAGTTACAAAAAACAGCCCCATTAAAATATCGCGAAATGGACGTATATCGGCCTCTAACTGATGCCTGTAATGGCTCTCACCTAACATCATTCCCGCTAAAAAAGCGCCCAATGCCATAGACAAGCCAAACATATACGTTAAAAAGCCCGCAAATAACGCTACTAATATAGTGGTAAGCACAAATAACTCATCGGTTCGTACTTGCGCTATTTCTTTAAACACAATGGGCAATACCCATTTACCAATTGCCCAAAGAAGCACGCATACAAATGCGCCCTTACTTAGGGCAAACGCTAAAGCCCAGCCAATACTTTGAGAGTCGCTTGATGCAAATAAAGGAAGTATTATTAATAGAGGAACAACAGCAATATCTTGAAAAAGCAGTACACCAACGGCCAATTGCCCACGGCGCTGATTAAGCTCACCCGTTTCTTTTAATAGCTTAACCACTACAGCCGTAGAAGAAAGCGCCATAATTGTACCAATGGTAAAACTGGTGAGCAGGGAAAAGTCTAAACAATATAAAATAATAATGAAGAGTAAGCTGGTTATACCTACTTGTAACGAGCCCAGCCCAAATACTAGGCTTCGCATTGCCATTAGCCGCGAAATAGAAAATTCTAACCCCAAACTAAATAACAAAAACACAATCCCAAGCTCTGCTACAAACTCTATTTCATGAGATTGCGCTAGCCAACCAATACCATGACTACCGGCTAAAACCCCCGTTGCTAGGTACGCCAAAATAGGCGGCAAGCCAATGCGTTTAAAAAACCACACAAAAAGAACTGCTGCCACTAGCAAGCCAAAAATTTGAACGTTAATACTCTGCAAATTCGGCCTCACGCGTCAATTAAACCAAGGGACTTACTTTAAATATAGCAACCTTCTGTTTTTCAGCCAGTTTTAAAATATGGCACAAAAATCGCTTAGTAATTGCAAAGTAACACCCTCGGGGGAGAATTTAATGGAAAACGTCCATATTTTGACGCAGCGTGTGTCTGGTCGCGGTGATTTTTTGCCGTTTTCGGCTGAACATTCGCCAACAAATGAAATAACAGAAACACATAAACTCGTTACAGAGCTACAAACTAGCTTAGTGATTGAGGATGTTTTAGCTATATACGCAAAATTTACAAAACAATTGTTAAATTTCTCTGGTTTACAGTTTCAGTCAACACTGGGAACTACACAAACATCACAGAGTGATACAAATAGTACACCCTATATTTTTGATTTGGCGATTGGTAAAGAACACTTAGGGCAACTAATTTATTTTAGTAAATTCCCGCTTGGTCAAGCCATTGAGAAAAAGCTACATACTTTGCATACTGCGCTGGTTTATCCACTTCGTAATGCGATGATGTATAGCCGAGTATTAAAGCTTGCCACAAAGGATGCATTAACCGGCTTAAATAACCGTAGTCAGTTTAATGACTTTTTACTGCAAAAACTTGAAAACTGCCGTCGTTACCAGCGTCCATTTAGTTTAATGCTGCTTGATTTAGATAACTTTAAACAAGTTAACGACAACTTTGGCCATAAAATTGGTGACGATACACTTAAAGAGTTTTCAAAAGTACTGTGTAGCAGCATACGCGGCACTGATTCGGTATTTAGATTTGGTGGTGATGAGTTTGCTTTACTTATTGAAGACCCTGAGTTTACAACGAATAAAGTGATTGCTGAGCGGATAATGTGCTTAGTAAGAAAATCGCCCCTAATGTCTAAGTATAAAGTAACAACCAGTATTGGTTTTACTTTAGCTAACAGCCAAGACAGCGAAACTGAAATATTTGCTCGCGCCGATAAAGGTTTATACAAAGCAAAAGCATCTGGCAGAAACTGCGCAAAAGCATATTAGTCTTTACTTAACTGCATTAAATAAAAAGCCTAACTTCCCCCGCTAGGCTTTGCACTTACCAAATTATAAATAAACAACGCGGCACAAAAACCAAAAAAGAATCCGCTAATTAAATTAAGTAATGCAGTAATAGTAGCAAGCGGTGTAAATAATACTAAAAGCAGTGGCAGGCTCACGCCTAAAATAAAAAACAATCCACCTTTACCTAACCAATAAGCTAATAAAAGCACTGCAGATACAATTCCACCCGCAACTGCATAACCTAGCGTAACTATATTTAGCTCAAGTAAAATATTAGCAATAATAGCTATAACGGCCGTTATTAGCATACCCACTGGCGCTTTAGTAACTAACGACAAACCAACATGCGGCTGTTTACTCATTTATTTACACTCCCAAAAAATACCATTTTCATCAATATGCTTAGCACTTATAAAATAACCAACCACTTGAACTAATTCATCATTATAAAAAATAAGCGGCACACTGGCGCGAAGCCAGGGTGCTATTTTTGCATCTTTAAACCAATGTTTTACGGTATTGCTACCCGGCTTTTTAAGTGGTTTTATACGTGCGCTATTACAATTAAAGCGCACTGTTACTTGTTCATTAGCTTTTGGAGGTCTTACTCCGCAACCGGTGTTTTTAATTAATAAGCGCCCGTCTGCAAGTTTTAGCTGTGAATGATTCAGCTCAATATAATTAAGCTCAGCATCTGTTAATTCTGCACTTGGTGTTACAAAGTACAAATAACCTTGATGACGACGTATTCGTCCATCTGTTAAATCAATTAGCATTTGTGCGTCATTTTTTGCATTAACTGCTTGATTAATAATTTGCTCGAGCTGCTTTTGCGATGGCATCACTTGTGTAAATAGTGCAAGCCACGCACGTACTATATTTGCAATGCGCGCTGCGCTGTATTCGCTTATCTGGCCAATGCAAAGTGCTTGATGCTCGTTAATACACTTATTTAAATCGAGCTGTGTATATTCATCAAGTAGTGTTTGCTGTTGCTGTAGCAACTCAATACTTCGTGCAGTGCATTGCTCAAACCCATTAAAGCGCTCAGCTAACACCGGTACTATTTTTGAGCGTAAAAAATTACGGTCAAAGCTTTCATCTGTATTAGAGTCATCGGTTATGTGGTTAATATTAAACTGCGCTGCAAACGCTTCTATATCGCTGCGCGTTACACTTAACAATGGCCTAAAACATATACGCCCACTTTGCAGCAAGCGCTCTTTATACATAGAACCAAGCCCTTTTAAACCCGAACCTCGCTTTAAGCGCAGTAAAAATGTTTCTACTTGGTCGTTTAAATGTTGGCCCAGTAAAATAATACTGCCTTTTGGACTTAGTTCATCAAGTGCTTTGTAACGGACGTCGCGTGCTTGGGCTTCAAGACTTGTGCGCGACTGCTGCTCAATAACTACTTTCGCGGCTTCAAAGGACACATTAAGCTCTCTGCACAAATTTTGGCAAAAGCGTTGCCAGTCATCAGCATACTGGCTCAAACCATGGTGAACATAAATAGCCGATATATTAATTGCAGGGTTATCTTCTTTTAAAGTGCGCATTAAATGCAACAACACCACAGAATCAACGCCACCAGAAAGCGCCACTGTAAAAGCGGTGTTACCTTGCTCAATATAGCTATTTAATGATTTTTTTAATTGCTGATAAATTGCTGATGTATGCATATGGGCGCACTTTTATATAAAAACTCTGAACATTTTAAAGCAAAAAAGCCGCA
>NZ_WTKW01000131.1:0-11013 GCF_011378745.1 Pseudoalteromonas sp. Z1A6 | reverse complement strand
TAAACTATATCTATAAATTATAGCCTAGTGGTCGTGTGCTTCTGCAGACCCTTTTGGGTTACGAATGCTTTCAACCATTTCTTGAATTTCAACCGGTGTAGGTTTAGTAAACTTAAGAACAATTGCAGCAACTGCAAAGTTAATAATCATACCAATTAAGCCAATACCTTCAGGCGAAATACCTAAAAACCAGTTTTCAGGGCTGTTTAGCTCTGGGCTAACAAACTTGAAGAAGATGATATACGCAGCGGTAAAGCCAATACCCGTTACCATGCCTGCAATGGCGCCTTCGCGGTTCATTGTTTTAGAGAATATACCCATAATAATTGCTGGGAAGAAACTCGCTGCCGCCAAGCCGAATGCAAATGCCACTACCGATGCCACAAACCCAGGCGGGTTAATACCAAAGTACGCGGAGATAACAATAGCGACCATGGCTGCCAACCTCGCTGCAAGTAACTCTTGCTTGTCGGTAATATCGGGCTTGAGAGTTCGCTTGAGTAAATCGTGCGAAACGGAGGTCGAAATAACCAGTAGTAAACCTGCTGTTGTAGAAAGTGCAGCGGCAATACCACCAGCAGCTACAAGTGCGATTACCCATGCTGGTAAGTTAGCAATCTCTGGATTTGCTAATACCATAATGTCGCGGTCTACGTTTACTTCGTTAGCACTGTTCGGATCGGTGATTTTACCCGCCGTGTAGAACATTTTGCCATCGCCGTTTTTATCATCAAATGTAATTAAACCTGTGCGTTCCCAGTTTTTAATCCATCCAGGTGCTTCTGCGTAAGCTGTACCGCTACCGTCTTTACCATTAATAGTATCAACCATGTTTACTCGAGCAAAGGCTGCAACCGCAGGTGCTGTAGTATAAACAATCGCGATGAACACAAGTGTCCATGCTGCAGAAATACGCGTGTCTTTTACGCGAGGTACAGTGAAAAAGCGAACAATTACATGTGGTAAACCAGCAGTACCTACCATTAACGCGCCAGTAATAGCGAACACGTCAATCATGCTCTTAGAGCCTTCGGTATATTGCGCAAAACCAAGTTCAGCGCTTAAGCCGTCTAGTTTATCAAGTACGTACACGCCATCGCTGCCAATTAATGTGGCACCAAAACCGGTTTGTGGGAAGAAATGACCCGTCATCATCATCGAGATAAAAATGGCTGGTACAAGGTAGGCAAATACAAGTACACAATACTGCGCTACTTGTGTGTAGGTAATGCCTTTCATGCCGCCAAGTACCGCATAAAAGAATACAATCACCATACCAATGTAAACACCGGTTTCAATTTCTACTTCTAAAAAGCGTGAAAATACGACGCCTACGCCACGCATTTGCCCTGCAATGTAAGTAAAACAAATGAATATGGCACATACAATTGCCACTAAACGCGCGGTGCGTGAGTAGTAACGGTCGCCAATAAAGTCTGGCACAGTAAACTTGCCGAATTTACGTAAGTAAGGCGCTAAACACATGGCTAATAGTACATAACCACCTGTCCACCCCATTAAGTAAACGCTGCCATCGTAACCTGCAAACGAAATAATACCCGCCATTGAAATAAACGACGCGGCGCTCATCCAATCGGCAGCCGTTGCCATACCATTAGCAAGAGGAGGTACGCCGCCGCCTGCTACATAAAACTCTTTAGTTGAACCCGCACGGGCCCAAATTGCTATGCCGATATAAAGCGCAAAGCTTAAACCAACAATTATAAACGTGAGTGTTTGAACATCCATTGCTTAGCTCCTATTCGTCTACGCCGTATTTTTTATCTAACGTATTCATTTTGAAAACGTACACAAAAATCAAAGCAACAAAGGTATAAATCGCGCCTTGCTGGGCGAACCAGAAGCCAAGTTTAAACCCAAAAAAACGCACTTCATTAAGTACATCAACCAGTAATATGCCAAAGCCGAAAGACACGATAAACCACACTGCTAATAGTTTAAATAACAGCGAAATGTTTTCTGCCCAATAAGCTTTTGCTTGTTCTTCATCTTTAAAAGCCATTTTTGTTTTCCCCTTTAAGCACCGCAATATCGCGATGAGTGGTTTTTTATCTTCGCTTACCAATTTAGCAACGCTGGTTACATATTGAATTGAGACCATAGTCGCAACAGCTTGTTAACGTTTACGTAAACTGTATTTATCATTCAAACGTATTTTATACATTTTCATTTTATTTCAATTGGTTAGCTTAATTTTTTGAATTGGCTTTACTATTAAATTGGTAAGTTGTTTATTAATGCGACATTAGTCTAATGCTTGAGATGATTTTATTTTTGTTATTAATATTCAATAAGATAGAAATAAAATGAAAGTTTTATTTTAAATTCAAGCCTCACACTTAACCTCAGTTCTGGTATTGTGTTAATCCCTCATAGGGTTGAGGGACTATTTAAAATAATAAGGTTTAATAACAACATGACTGCCGTACTCATTATTGTTGCTTTAAGTTATATAGGTGTGCTGTTTTGGCTCGCCAATTGGGGCGATAAAACAACCCCTTTGGCGAAGCGTATTAGCCATCACCCTTTTGTGTATTCACTCTCACTTGGGATTTACTGTACCTCTTGGACTTACTACGGCTCAGTGGGTACAGCCGCCACCAGCAGCTGGAGTTATTTGCCAATATTATTGGGCCCTGCGCTGCTGTTTTTATTCGGCCAAGGGTTTTTACGTAAGCTGGTACTGGTAAGCAAAAAACAAAACATAACGACTATTGCTGACTTTATTTCAGCTCGTTACGGCAAACGCCAAACTACCGCTATTATGGTTACTGTAATCGCCTTACTGGCGACTATTCCCTACATTGCACTGCAATTAAAAGCGCTTAGTACCAGCTTTTTACTTTTGCAAAACAGTAATAAAATATCAGGCGATATGCTCGCGCTTTCTGCCACATTAATTATGGCCTTATTTGCAATATTTTTTGGTACCCGCAAAGTTGACGTAACAGAGTATCGCTCTGGGTTAATGCTTGCTGTCGCGTTTGAATCGATGATTAAACTTATTGCACTTATTGCTGTAGCAGGCCTTGCTGTTTACACCTTATTTAATATGCCAGAGCCTACTTCAAATAAAGTAACCGAGTCGATTTGGGCCCATTGGAGCGACTTTAACTTCTTTAGCTTTAACTTTATTGGCCAGTCTTTAATGGCTGCGGCCGCTATTATATGTTTACCACGCCAGTTTCATGTAACCGTGGTCGACAATCAAAACAAACGCCACTTACTTACCGCTCGCTGGGCTTTCCCGCTGTATTTACTATTAACTGCCGCAATGATTTTACCTATTGCGACTGCGGCAATTCATCCTGAAATTGGCAGCGGCTATTCACCCGACAGCTTTGTACTTGCCCTACCGTTAATTAACGACAACGCCTTTTTAACTACCTTTGTATTTATAGGTGGTTTATCGGCCGCCACCGCAATGATAGTGGTAGCAACGCTTACATTAAGCACGATGATTTCAAACGATGTGGTATTACCCCTAATGCTACGTCGTAAATTTAAACGCAACTTAATTACTACCAGTTATAAGTCTCGAATTTTACTTGTAAGGCGCTTTGCTATTGCAGGCATATTAATTTTGGCCTATTTCTATCAACAATGGTTTGGCCATAGCAGCGCGCTGGCAAGTATGGGCTTAGTTGCTTTTTCACTTGTTACTCAATTATTACCCGCTATTGTGGGCGGTTTATACTGGCGAAAAGGCCATGCTTATGGGGTTTATGCAGGTTTAGTAGCGGGCTTTATTTGCTGGGTACTATTTTTAATGCTGCCAATACTCGATGCCGGAGCAACGCTTGATAGCGAGCTACAACAAACGCTTATAACGCGTGGAACCTTGATAGCTTTGTTTGCCAATATTGGGTGTTATATTAGTTTTTCACTTGGGGCTGAGGAGCGCTTAATTGATAAGATTCAGGCAGCTGCTTTTGTTAACCCTAAAGATCAGGCTATTTTATCAAGGCGCTTAAATAAAGACGTAAAAGCCACTGTTTACGACTTTAAAATACTACTACAAACCTTTTTAGGTATTCAGCGCAGCCAACAAGTATTGGCGCATTACGCACTCGCCCATCACTTAAGCGATAACAACGCACACCCAGAGCCTGAATTTATAGCCTACTGCGAACGCGCGTTAACAGGCGTGCTGGGCGCATCTTCCGCACAAGCATTAATACATACGGTATCGTCGGGTAAGCGTATGGCGTTTGAAGAAGTTGTAAACTTTTTTGACGAAACCACACAAGCGTTGCAATTTAATCAAAATCTGTTATTTACCTCACTCGAAAATTTAAGCCATGGTATTTCAGTTGTCGATAAAGATTTAAAGCTAGTAGCTTGGAATAAACGCTACAGCGAAATGTTTGGCTATCCTGAAGGATTTTTAGAAGTAGGCCAACCCATAGAAGATATTATTAGATACAACGCTAACCGTGGTGAATGTGGCCCTGGCGAAATAGAACGCCAAGTAGAAAAACGTGTGCAGCATTTAAAATACGGCAGCTCGCATCACTTTATTCGCCACCGTCGTAATGGCCAAGTATACGAAATGATTGGTAATCCGCTGCCCGATGGTGGATTTGTTACCAGCTTTTCGGATATTACCAATCACATAAGTACGCAAAATGCGCTTGAAGAAGTAAACATGGATCTTGAAAACCGCATAGAAGCGCGAACTCAAGAAGTGCAAACCATTAATAGAGACTTACAAGCTCAAATAGATAGCCGTGTACAAACCGAGCAAGCACTTACTTTAGCCAAACGAGAAGCAGAGCAAGCCAACGACAGTAAAACGCGCTTTCTAGCACTGGCGAGCCACGACATTTTACAGCCGTTAAACGCAGCACGTTTATACCTTGCTGCCATTGACGAAAAGCAACTCGACAGCACTAACCAAAACAGCTTTGAAAAATTAGGCGACAGTCTCGATTCAACCGTGCATTTAATGTCGGCACTACTTGAAATAGCCAAGCTAGAACAAGGCGCTATGACCCCAACCCCTCGCCACTTTTATATTGAAGATATTTTAGCGCCATTGCAAAGTGAGTACGCTATTTTATCAAGTGATAAAGGCCTTAAGCTTAGTGTGCGTTCACACCAGCAAATTGTGCACAGCGATATAACCTATTTGCGCCGAATTATTCAAAACTTGGTCTCTAATGCAGTTAAATACACCGATAATGGCCGTGTATTAATTGCCTGTAGGAACCGAAAGCACAATTTACGAATAGAAGTATGGGATACAGGCCCTGGTATTAGCGAAGTAGAGCAAGCAAAAATATTTAACGACTTTTACCGTGTTGAGTCGGGCGATAACAAAGGCGTAGGCTTAGGCTTAGGTGTTGTAAAACGTATGGCTGATTTATTAAGTTTGCCGCTTGATGTGCATTCTGAGCCTAATAAAGGTAGCCGTTTTAGTATTGAAGTACCTTATGGAGACGAGCAGTTTGTACAACAAAAAAGTACTACAAACAGCTTAATAGAAAACCGTGCAGCAATTAATATTGTTGCTGTAGACGACGACCCTGAAAACCTAGCTGCAATGGCAAGCTTACTTAAAAAGTGGCAAGCTAATTACACACTGTTTGATAATGTAAATAATGTACTGGCGCACGCTAAAGAAAACGGTGCACCCGATGTTATTTTAATGGACTATCAATTAGGTAGTGACTGCGATGGCATAACGCTAATTAAAACCCTGCGCGAAATTTGGCAAAGCCAAGTACCCGCTATTTTAATTACCGCAGTACGCGACACCGAGCTTAAACAAGAAACCAAAGCCGCTAATATTCATTATTTAAGTAAACCAATTAAACCGGGCAAACTAAAGGCACTGCTTAATCACAGTACATAGTCATCTAGTTAAAAGTATTCTAGTAAAAAGTGCTCTAGTTAAAAGCTATCAAGTAATAGCGTAAAACAAAAAGCCCAGTATCTTCACTGGGCTTTGCTTTATAAAGTGTTTATAAAGTTAAACTGGATTTACTCGGCTTCTAAGCTTTTGGAACAACCAACTTAATCCCACCAACGAAAGTCCTAATCCAATAAACGAAAGCGCTTTAAGTAAGCCCTCCAAGTTAGCCATATCAATTAAAAACACTTTAACAATAACTGCAGCTAGTAAGCCTAAGCCTATTTTTTGTATTAATAACTGGTTTTTTAAATGACCAAAAATAACAGTACCCGCCCCCATTACTAACCAAATAACAGAGTAGCTATAAAGCTCTGCATTACTTGCGCCTTTTGATAAGTAAATATAAGGCCCTTGCCAGTATTGGCGAATAAAGCTGTTTATTGCCAATAATATAAACCCACCCGCAACGGCCAATATAAATGGCGTAGCTTTAGCGTTTATTGGTTTTACAAGCTTGGCCAGCCAAAGCGTTAATCCTGCAGGTACTAACCACAATAGTAATAACCAGTTAAATATTGGCAGCTCACCTATGTAAAGTGATTCAAATAATGGGTTGTCGTCAAGCAGTGTTTTAATAGCAAAAAGCCCTGCTAACCCTACAAGTGCAAAGCCCGCCACTTGGTATAACTTAGCTAAAGTACCGGCAAGTTTTGCTCTGTGTAAATACACACACCCTAATGCCAGCCAGTTACAGGTAAGGAGTATTTGTTCGTAAAAGTTAAGTGAATCAAATTGCGGATAATGCCCTACTAACTGATAACTTGTTTCGGTTGTAATAAAAAGTGCTAAACAATGAAGGGCTGCACCTTCTAACCATACTTTTAATTGAGATGCTTTAAAGCACCTAGCTGCGGCAAAAAATAACGCAATACATAACGGATAAACCACAATGCTCCAATGCAAACCAAATACCGTGAGTGCATCGTAACTTGGCGTCCAAGGTGAAAGCGTAAGGCGCAGTAATAACGCAGCAACCAAGGCTTTTATAGGCCAATGTGGCATAGGCACGCTATAGCGTTTAATAAGTACGCTTATAAGTAATACTTGTACAGCAAGAGCAATGGTTAGGCCGCTGTCACTTAGTAGCATGGTAATTGCTAACGTAATATTGGCATTAGCGCCTACCCAATAAGTAAAACGCTGAAATAGCGTTGTATTATGTTGCGCGAGCTTTATTAAAATAGCGGCGACTACAAACAATACAACGGCCCAAAGTGGATATGCAGTACTTAACGCGGAATTAGGAATAAGCGTATATAAAGTCGCTATCATTACAAATACACTAAATGCTCCCGTAATATGAAACGCTAAACGCTTAATCTGTTTTTTACCGTAATAAAGCCCAAAAGCGGTAAGTAACAATCCGAGTAATAAACCCAAACCGTATTCATTTTTGAATACAAAGAGGGCGTCATCAAATAGGTTTGGCGAAAGATGCGTGCGCTGAGCGCCTATCACTAATAGTGTTGAAATAACTAACGCTACGCCCTGCCAAACATCCCAACGGCTATTTTTAAGGACTAAAAACAACACCAATACAATACTCAACACGCCGATTGTTTGCCACTGCATATCAAAGTGACTTATTAGCATGGTAAATATTAAGGGCGCCATAAAGGCGAGTAATAATGCATGATCTGGAAGCACTTTAATTAAGCGTTTTAAACTGTGCGGGCGATGTTCAATAACATTCAGTTTTAGACCTAAGCGCGGTATAGCAATTAACCCAATAATACTAAGTAAAGCAAATGCCCCCATTAACCAAACGGTATTAATTTTAAGTAATGTAAAACCAACTAAATACCAACCAATATGCCCTGCCCATAGTAAATACCATAGCCAAATACGTTGTACTTTATGTGCAACTAACGCGGCTGACAAACTTACAAAGCCAACATACATAAATAATGCAAACAAGTTACCACTGCCAGTGCTAACCCATATTGGTACGCTGTAAGCGCCAATAATACCAAGCACGGCCAATAGCGGGCCTAACCTAAGCGCCATCGCGCTTGCACTAATTGCTATAATAGCTAACGCAAAAAATGCCACGGTAGGGCTAAGCATATCGTAGCTACTGTAAGCTAAAAGCGTTAAAGCAAAACAGGTAATAAACCCGCCGCTTGCAAGCGCTGCGGGTATGTAATTATTAAAGCCTTCAAATACAATGCGTTTATGGTGTAAATAAGCTGCGGCTGCAATTAGGCCAAGCCCAAATAAGCCACCTAAACTCAACCTCATTACAGGCGATAATAATCCAGCTTCTAGGCTGTATTTAGCTAAAAATATGCCCCCAAACGCAAGCGCTATTGCGCCTATCCAGGTCATCCAGTTCTCTTCAAACCCTGCGCGTAATTTATTAAATAGTAATTCTATGGCTGATGCTTCAGCTGGTTTGGCTTTTTTAGGAGGCGCTGATAGCTGATTTATTACAGGTGGCGACACGCTTTGGGGCGTTAAGTTTGGCTGTGCTTTATGAGCAATTGGCTCAGATCTTGAAAGCGCTGCCTGAGCCGTAGATGCTTCACTTTGAGGTTCACTTTGCGATATCGATTTATGTGTTTGTAGATGTGTTATTTTGGCCCTTAAAACAGCAACTTCTTGTTTTAATCCATTTAACTGCACTAGCGCTATTAAGCCGCAAATAGCACCGGCAACTACAACCAGTATTACTATGACGGCTAACCCAACTAAATCATCCATGGCACACTCTTATTAATTATTATGCCCTGAGTGTACCTAATTATTAATGAGTAGGTAAATTTTGTTCAATAAAAAAGCCTAAGTACTTAAAGTGCTTAGGCTTTATGCTACTTAATATGTTTAGATTTATTCAACACTATCGGTAATAGTGCGCTCTAGGGTCATTTTATAACCTGAGCTTGTTGTTTCATCATGCTCTAAAATCAATATGTAGTTACCCTCTTGTGTAAAGTCCATATCGCTTTGCTGAATAAGCACAATTTGCTGGCCATTATCTTCATATACAACATAAACCGTGTAAATTTCGTTATCTACAACCTGCTCTTCTTGGTCATACTTATCTAGGCCATCGACTACGTTACTGGTGTCGTCTACCGTTTCGCCGTTAAGTGTAAAGTACACATCTACATCTGAAACCGATTGCCCTGCGTAGCTTTCAATTAGGTTTACAACCGATACCGTATGGCTGTAACTACTTGGTGTTAGGTTTTCTTCAACGCTCAACATACGTAAACCGTTATCAACGTCGTTATAAAAAATACCCACCGCACTTTGCTCACGCTCTAGCGTCATTAAAAAGTTATCAGCTAGTTTTGTACCTTCTTCGTCGTACATCGCTACGCTGTAACTATTAGGCGAAAGTTCAACATAATCGGTATAAGAGTCACTAGCGACTATATTTGTTGTGTTTACAGTTGTACCGCGTGTAGCAGAAAAGCTCACTGGCGAGTAGTCATCAACCGTATTTATAAAACGTAATTGCCCCAGGGCAGATTGATGTTTAAGCTCAGTAACGTAGTTGTTATCGGTTACTACATCAAGCGTAATACCGCCTTCTTCTGTAGCGTAACTTGGGCGGATCATTGCTACATAGCTTGCTTCGTCGTATAAATAAACAGATGACGACTCGTACACAACATCACTGCTGCCCGCTTCGGTTATGTAAATAGTGTAATAACCTTCATCAACGCTTTGCAGATCTAACTCACTTAAATATTGAGCCGATGAAAAAAGTGTCGCGCTTTCAAATACGCCATCATCAGTTGCTAAGTAAATATCGTAGTTAGTATCCTCCCCTGCAATATTATAAAACCCTAAGTTAAACTCACCCGTATCGCTTGTAATAGGTACGCTAAGCTCTGTAAATGTAGGCTCATCAAAATTGCCGCTCATTACTACTAACTGTGTTTTGTCACCTTTAATAGAAATTTCTTGGTCGCTAATTGTTATATAGCTGTCGTTAGCATCTAGGTACTCAAAACTTACATCATAAGTGCCTGTGCTGTAGTTATGGCGAGTAGTTACATCGGCAAAATCAGCGCCTGAACGTTCTGTTTCTTCAACAAATAGACGTGTGTATGGGCTGTTATACGAGCCATTATACATTTGAATGTAGCCTGTTGAGCTTGAACTATCATCAGAGCCACAGCCCGACAAAACAGTAATTAGAGTTAAGGGTAATGCAGCTTTTAAAAGGGAGTTGGTCATTAAGGTTATTCCTTATTATTAATATCCCCATTATGACCCAAACATTCTATTTTAATTTCATGATTTACAAAGCATTACCCTCACTGACATTTCCTTACGAAAACGTTAAAAAGTGTAGTAAATGTGCAAACAATAAGGACGTGTTTTTATATAATTAAAAACGCTTACGGGGCAACTTCAAAACGATCTCGGCCATTCTTTTTAGCTAAATATAAAGCTTGGTCGGCGCGTTTCATTACTTTATCTAAAGGCTCATTAGGCATTTGCATTGCAACACCTATACTCACTGTTAAGTGGCGAATATTTTGAATATTAATAGTATGCGCAATGGTAATTAATTGCTGTGAAAAATCACAAGCTTGCAACATGTTGCTTATAGGTAAGTAGCCACCAAACTCCTCACCACCTAAGCGAGAAAATTTATTATTATGTACAAAAGCATTGTCATATTTGGTTGCTAATTCTTTAAGTACTAAATCACCGACATCGTGACCAAATTCGTCATTAATAGCTTTAAAGTGGTCTATATCGATAATTAAAATAACGTAAGGCGAGTTCTGAGCATCTTTAGCGTGCTGATAAAAATAACGTCTGTTATGTACCTTGGTTAAATCATCAATAATTAGCTCACGCACTAATCGATTATTAATACTTTGTACAAAGCGCATCGTTTTAAATAAACCATAAGAAGTTAAAAGCATGCCGCTGGTTCTGCATAAATCTTCAAAATAAATACTTACCCAGTAAGGCTGTCTCACTATCTCATCGATTAAATCAGCTGTATTACCCATGGACCAAAGCATTAATCCGAGAGTCGAAAATGTATATGCAAGCTTTGAAAGTTTGGAGCACTGAACCATCCAAAATAAAAAAATAAGAACAAT
>NZ_WTKW01000130.1:0-11112 GCF_011378745.1 Pseudoalteromonas sp. Z1A6 | reverse complement strand
ATTGATAAAAAACTTTAGTCTCGTTGTAACTTCAAGATACCTTAGTGAAGCCAGAGCAAATTGATGGGGTTTTAAGTTCAGGCAGAACCAGACTCAACTACTGAGTCTGGTTCGTGCTATAAATAAGCTCGTCATCATATTTTTAAATTAAAGCTGTTATTTACCTAACAAACATCCAAATACCGGCAGCTATCATAAATAAGTTTTCTGTTAGGGAGATAAACCCTAGTGGTACGTTACTGTCACCGCCTACACACGCACATTTTAACTCTCGTTTATCTATATAGACTGCTTTTATCACTGAAACAGCACCAACCCCACCTATGAATAATGAAATAGGGGCAATAATATAGGCTGGTAATCCGGCTATCATTCCAATGCCAACAAATGCTTCTAAAAATGGGTAAACATAAGCGTACCTGACTATTTTCATAGCGACTAAGTCATAGGTTATAAATGAATTAGTAAAGCTAAATAAGTCTTGAAGCTTTTGTATTGCTAACACTGCCATTGTTAGGGCTACAAACAGTTCAGCGGTTTGCATTGATAATAAGCTATTAGCCGATGCAAAACTAAATGCCACACTAAGCAAAAAACTAACCGAAAAAATCGCAATCACGGGCGTGTAAGTTGTACCTTCTTGGGCTGCTTGTGGCTTATTAAAGTAATTACGTAAATCGTCGTAGCCACCTATACGTTTATTATCAATAAATGTTTGAGGTGTAGTTTCTACACTGTGTTGTTTTTTAAATTCATCTGTTTGCTCTCGAGAAGTTAAAAGCTGATCATCAACTGTATATCCCTCTCGCTCTAGTAGGTCTTTTGATTTTAAACCAAACGGACAAATATGCTCATCTGTTGCCATTCTAAAAAGCTGGGCTGATTTACTCATGCTTTACTCCTTATGTTATGCGGTTTATTTATTTGAATTGAAATCTGGAACAGCTCTTAATTGTGCTTGAGCATTGGTTTGTGTAATGCCGTTTTGCTCTATATCTTTTAGGAGCCATTGCATTTCTTTTATTTCTCGCTCTTGGGCTTCAATTATATTTGTAGCTAGCTTTTGAACGCGTTTATCTTTGATTTTTGCCCTTTCACTGGTGAGTATGGCAATTGAATGATGTGGGATCATCGCCGACATCCATGAGCTATCATCAACAGTCGCTTGTGAGCGAACTAAAAATAAACTACCTGCAAATACGGTAACACTAGCAATGAGTACTGTTATATTTTTCTTTTTATCTTTATACATATTAAGCATGAAAAGTAGCATTATCACTGCCATCGTGGCTCCCATATAAAGCGCCATATAAGTACGAGTTTCACTAAAATAAACATGACTAAGTTGATAGGTGTTCAAATACATCAATACAAACATGGTTATTGTGGATGTTGCTATCATTAAAAAAAATTTTGAATAGTGTGACATTGTATTGCTCCTTAAAAGTTTTGTATTTTGTTTTTACACGTGAGTAATATTTACACTATTAAGCTCACAAATCAGTGTTTCCTGTTGTGTAAAATGGGTATTTAACAATTAACTCAAGAATTATGCCGTTAGGCTAAAATTGCTCGCTGGATTTACTTATGTATCTGTAGGTTTCTTCATTTGAGTTGTCAGTGAGTAGTTCAATATTATATTTGTGAAATATACCCTCCATTTCCATTCCGGGAGTGCCAATAGGCATGGCTGGTACACTTAAGCCTGTAATGTGCGGAGCGTGTTGCCCAGATAAAAACTGTTTTATATGTTTAGCGGGAACATGACCTTCAAATACAAATCCATCGGCTGACACGGCTGTATGGCATGAGCGCATATTAGGTTTTATTTGATACTGAGATTTAATCGACCCCATGTCATTAACGTTAATTACTTTTGTTTGAATATTGTTTTCACTCAAATGAGCAATCCACTTATTACAACATCCACAATTTTTACTTTTATAAACGGTAAGCTCAATTTCAGGTTTTTCTGAATTTTCATAGATTATTGATGTTTTATGCTGTTTTTCGATACTCATTGTAGAAAATGACATAGTTAATGATAAAAAACGCTGAGGTAATGTAGATTACTCGCATTGTTAACTCCTTAATTAGACCAGTGAATATGAGTGATTTTCCAACCTTTATCGGTGTTTTTTAATGTGATTGATTCCATTCCCGTAGACTTAATATCTTTCCCTTTATACTTTCCTTGAGTTTTACTTCTTGAAATTGAGTAAGCTATGTTTCCATTTGTGTGAACTTGATGCTCTAGCAGTTCACTATCAACTGCACTTAAGAATTTCATATCCGCTATCATATGATGGTTCGCGTATTCATCTGCAGAACGCTCAACAATTCCGCCTTCAAAAATGACGACATCGTCGGCCAGTAATTTACGGGCACCTTTGGCATCGCCTTGTTTTAGGGATGCATGAAATAAGCTAACTGCCTTTGCAGCTTCGCTATCAACATTAACAAAGACCCAGCCTTTTTTTGTGTGCTCTTCATGGGTGTGTGCGTTCACAGCAAAAGAACTAACAGCGCTAAAAATTAGTAGCAATAAAATTTTTAAATTAGAGGATTTAATTAACATACATTTTCCTTTTTTATTAATCGTTAAATAGGCGGACCAACAAGTGTTGTAAATACACTTGTGGTAATAAGTACAAATAGGGCAATTACTATTTCAACAGTGATCGAGCGTTTTAATATACTTATATGGTGTTGTTGAGTGATTTGCGGGACTAAAAAAAGCTTATGCCATGCACCTAGTAATAGCATCGCGCAGACGAGTAGCAGCTTTAATAAAATTAGTTGCCCATAATTTGATGTAAACAATGCAGAAAATGACTCTAGGTACTGCAGGAGCAGAGTTAAGCCCGAAATAAGTAGTACAAATACAATAACAATAGCGAGTTGACCAAAGTAATGCATTAACCGCTTTACTTCACTGGTAGGTAGTAAAGTGCAGCTTTTGTAAAGCGGCCACAATGACCCTAACCAGCTCGCAATGGCAATAAGGTGAAAGGTTAAAATACTTTTCACTAACCCATTTTCATTTGCACTGTGCCCAGTAAAAGTGAAACTATAAGCGATAAACCCAAGCATGATTAGTATAACGGCAGCGTTTTTATAACCTGCTACGTTATCATCTGATTCCACATTCCACATACATGCGCTAATTAGAGCAATAATAAGCGCTGGTATTCTAAACGTTGCTTGGTCACCTATGACTGATTGCCAAACAATTTCAAGCATAAAGGGGTCAAACATTCCCATAAAGCCTGATTCAGCCATTGCTCCAGCTTCTATTGGTACTTGTAAAAGTGCAGCAATACTACCTGTAACTACACACGTAATTTGCCAACGTTTTAAGAACTGATAAAAACTAATTAAGTGATGCCCTGCAACATTGCTGTTGCCACACATAAAACGCATTAATAAAGTGCCCGCAAGCCCTGCAATTGCGATATAGCTTGCTAGTTTTAATAAGAGTAAGAGTACTGACCATTCACTTAATTGCATTATGTTGCTACTTAATGATTATGTTTGCTGTGGGTATTAGATTGTTCTTGCATCATCTTATGCGATTCACTTTTGTGTACCATAAATCTAAACGTGTCGGTCATTTTATGTCCATCACCACCCAGTGCTGTCCATTTAACCGTGTAAGTCCCTTGGGCTAAGCTCGGTAATGACCAACTAAAGTCTGTGCTTGGGGTGGAGCTTGGTTTGAAATCAAAGTTTATTGAGTTATTTTTTTCATCTTTGATGATGACTTTTGCTAGCCTTACTTCACCACCAAAAGTTAACGAAAGTTGCTCTGGGCTTTTCATTAACATGGCTTCTTGCGCAGGTGTTGATTGCTTGAGTGATATGTGCGCTGATGCGGAAAATGTAAGCACTAAACCTAAAATGGCTACTGCAGAATTAAAAAACTTCATAATTACCTCTTATTTAAAATGATTAAAACCAAAATTTAATACCCGCAACAAATGCGGTGTTGTTGCTACTTTGTCCACTTGATGTGGCATAGTCGGCGGTATTGCCAAATTTATTGCTCCATTCAATGCCAATATAGGGCGCAAACTGGCGTGTAAACTCATAACGAACCCTAAAGCCAATCGCGCTGCTTGATAGGCCACTTCCAAGATCGTTTTGTTTATCGTTTTTGCCATAAAGTGTAATTTCGGCTCGCGGTTGTATAATTAGCTTTTGCGTGAGTAATAGTTCGTACTCTGCCTCTAACGTAAATGCGGTATTGCCTCGCTCACCCACGTACGCTGTCATATCAATTTCAAACCAGTAAGGGGCTAAACCTTGTAAGCCAAAAGCCAACCATTGCCGATTTTCACCTTCTTTATTGTAATCAAGACGAACACCTGCTTGAGTATCCCAATATGCTGATACGGCGTGACTCCATAAAATATCGGTTTGGTTTTCTTCAATACTTCCTTCGCTGAAATCACCTTCGGTTTTAATTACCAATCGATCAAAGGTAGTGCCGTACCATGCTTGTAAGTCAAACACACCTGCGTTTGCTTGCTCGTTATATTCAAGACGATCGCCTAGTAATGCGTAAAATGGATGCTCATCAGCGAGTGTTAATCGCTCATTGCCCTCAAGCGCATATGGGCCTTCTGTTAAAGTTGTTCCCGCAGAGTAAGCATGAGGGTCTCTTGCATCTTTAGGTGCACTTCCTCCTTGTGGTTGCATCTTAGCGCTATTCATTTGTGCCATTTCACTTTGCGCTAATAAAGGGAAACTAATTAATGAAGCCCCAGTTAACATTAATAAACCTAATGATTTAGATAGTTTTAATTGTTTCATGATACGACTACCTCTCTAAACATACCGGCATCCATATGGAATAATAAATGGCAATGCCAAGCCCAGCGACCTACATCGTGAGGGGTGGTTAAAAAGCTGATTCTTTGTGCGGGTTGAACAGGTATCGTATGACGTCGCACTTGCACATCACCTTGCTCGTTTTCTAAATCACTCCACATACCATGCAAATGCATAGGGTGCGTCATCATGGTATCGTTTTGTAAAATAACTCTTAAACGTTGGTTATGCTTCATATGCACTGGCGTGCTTTTACCAAATTCTAAGCCATCAAATGACCAGCTATAACGCTCCATGTTTCCGGTTAAATGCAGCTCAATTTCAGCTTCTGGCTCTTGCTGGTTAGTGATCCCTTCAAGTGAGTGTAAATCTGCAAGTGTTAAAACACGACGACCATTTTTACGTAAACCAATACCAGGATCATCAAGATTTGTTCTAGGCATATCAACGCGCATATCAACTGAAGCTCCATACTCCGTTTTTGCATGACGCACTTTAGAGCTGGCAACCGCCAATGGGTTTTCAGACATACCATGTTTGCTATGATCCATCGCCATTGCACCGTGGCCCATAGCGCTATGATCCATTTCTTTAGAGTTCATACCTGACATGCCTGACATGCCTGCCATACCAGCCATTGCAGAGTGCTCACCGCCGTGGGTCATATTGCCCATCATATCGGTCATCGTTAACCATTCAACAGGGTCAAGTGCAGGTACTGGCGCATCAATATTAGGCGAGCTTGATAAAGTTCCTTTTGCGTAACCAGAGCGATCCATACTTTGAGCAAAAATCGTATAGGCATCATTTTTAGGCTCAACAATTACGTCGTAGGTTTCACCAGGGCCGAATCTAAATTCATCAACTGTCACTGGTTCAACGTTTTGCCCATCTGCTTGTACAACCGTTAGTTTTAACTCGGGGATACGCACGTCAAAAAAGCTATTACTAGAGCCATTAATAAACCTTAACCTAAGCTTTTCACCGACTTTAAATAATCCACGCCAGTTTGCCATTGGAGTACTACCGTTCATTAAAAAAGTCATTGCTGATGCAGATAAATCAGCTAAATCTGTAGGATTCATTCGCATCTGATTCCACATTTTTCGGCGCTGTAGAGCATTTGAAATACTGCTGCTTGAAACGTCATCGAAAAACTCTGGGACAGTGGGTTGATTGAAGTTAAATACATCACTCTGTACTTTTAATTTACGGAACAGCGCCATAGGGTCATCATCAGTCCAATCAGATAATTGAATAACATGCTCGTTATCTGCACTAATAATATCGTTTTCTCGCGGTTCAATAATTAATGCACCGTACATGCCTGTCATTTCTTGAAAGCCACTATGTGAGTGATACCAATATGTACCGCTTTGTTGTAGTTTAAATTTATAAACAAAGGTTTCGCCCGGCATAATGCCTTTAAAGCTGATACCTGGTACGCCATCCATTTGATACGGTAAAATAATGCCATGCCAATGAATTGAACTCGGTACTGATAACTTATTTGTTACTCTAATAGTAACGTCATCGCCTTCTTTGAGGCGCAAGGTAGGAGCGGGTATAGATCCATTGATAGTTGTCGCCATACGTACTACACCAGTAAAGTTAACCGGCGATTCATCTATAACCAGATCAATTACTTCGCCGCTAAGTTCGGGTACAGTGCCTGTTATTGTTCCTGCTACTAAAGATGATGCAGCATGTAATACACTCGGAAAAGCAGCAAGTACACCTCCTGCAATTAAGCCTTGAACAAATCGTCTTCGTGGTGTGCTAACCTGTTGTGATGACTTTTTAAACCCCATTTCCTTACTCCTTCATAGCAGAATATGTATTGAGTATAGAAAATAGACCTGTCTTCAACATGACGCGAACATTACAAAGTTGTAATCTTGGTGTCATGTTGCTGTAGTGACAGATACTGCATAATATTTGCAGAGGTAGTTGTTAGGACTTTAATGAAGGAATTGTATGCGCTTATTAGTTGTTGAAGATGAAGCAAAAACGGGAGATTATTTAAAACAGGGACTAAGTGAAGCTGGTTTTCAGGTTTCTTTGGCGCGCAATGGTCTTGACGGCCATCACCTAGCAATGACCGAATTATTTGATGTAATAATACTTGATGTCATGTTACCTGACGTATCCGGTTGGAAAATTTTACAGTCGCTACGTGAAGCAGATAACAAAACCTCAGTACTATTTTTATCTGCTCGCGATAGCATAGGCGATAGAGTAAAGGGGCTCGAACTTGGTGCTGATGACTATTTAATAAAGCCTTTTGCTTTTGCTGAAGTTTTAGCAAGAGTACGCACTCTTATTCGCCGTGGTGCAGTACAAACAGTTGACGATATACTGATAGTTGCTGATTTAGAAATGGATATTCCAAAGCGAAAAATACAACGTGCAGGCAAGCGTATTTTATTGAGTAATAAAGAATTTAGCTTACTTGAACTATTGTTACGGCGCGAAGGTGAAGTACTGCCACGTTCGTTAATTGCTTCTCAAGTATGGGATATGAATTTTGATAGCGACACCAATGTGATTGATGTTGCCATTCGTAGGCTAAGAGCAAAAGTTGATGATGACTTTACTGTTAAATTAATTCATACAGTTCGTGGTATGGGCTATAAATTAGAGGTTGAAACTGATGGCTATTAAGTCACGGCCTTTATCACTTACGATGCGTGTTGTGTTGTTTGTGGCTGTAACCGTTATTGCGTGCTTAACTTTAGTTGCCACCTTAATAAATAGTTCGATAAAACATCATTTTTTCCAGCAAGATAGTAGTGAACTGCATGTTATTAATCAATCTATTGAACTAGTTTTAACACAACACTATAAATCAAACCTGAAACTTAAAAATGAATTATCTAACGCTGTAGCGGGTCATCACGGTGTTTACTATCAGGTAAATACCGCAAAAGGAAAGCTGATTTTTCAAAGCTCTGAACGAGATTTTAGTGATTTTGTAATGAGTGCTAAGGCTTCAACTGGCTTTAACCGTAACAATATTGTCTCATGGCAAAATGATACCCACACCTACCGAGCTCTGGTGAGTAATTTCAGCACTGGGCAACAGCAATACAAAATTACTACAGCGATAGACATGAGCTTTCATTTACACTTTCTCAATCAATTTCAGCAAAGCCTTTGGGCCATTATGTTTGGCTCAGCGGTACTCATTTTATTGGTGGCTTGGTTTGCTATACATCAAGGATTAAACCCTTTACGAGGTTTAAGTCAGAAAATACACGATATCCAAACTAATAAAATGGATGTAAGGCTCGATGAAAATAAAGTGCCTATTGAGCTTGTTAATATGGTTCAGTCGTTTAACTCAATGCTCGACAGGCTCCAAGGTGAATTTATTCGCTTATCAAATTTTTCTAGTGATATTGCTCATGAACTACGAACTCCACTCACAAATATAATTACTCAAACACAGGTTGGATTATCTAAAAAAAGGCAGTTGGAAGAGTATCAAGAATTATTGTTTTCTAACTTAGAAGAACTCGAGCGATTAACTAAAATGGTTAGTGATATGCTTTGGCTCGCCAAAACTCAAAACGGGCTAATTAAACCCGTTCAAAACACTCTAAAAAGCCATGATGAAATTGAAGTGTTATTTGAGTATTTTGACGCTTTGGCTGAAGACTCATTGATTGCATTTAATAAAAAGGGTCAAAACCTTTGTTTTTATTGTGACAAATTACACTTTCGCCAATTATTATCAAACTTACTATCCAATGCAATTAGGTACGCCCCAAAAGGCTCATCAATCACTGTAAACAGTAAAATGACCACCGCTGAAAAAATATGCATTTCAGTGATTAATACAGGGGAGAGAATACCTTCTGAGCATTTACCTTATTTATTTGACCGCTTTTATCGACCTGATAAGTCGCGGCAACGACACAGCGACGGAGCTGGTTTAGGGCTTGCAATAGTTAAAGCTCTAGCGCAAGCAAACGGTGGAGATATAGAGGTCAGTTCAAATAATCAAACTACCAGCTTTAAAGTTTATTTAAATTTAGTTAAAAGCTAATTATTAAAACCAATAACTCAATGTTTGCTTGTAGCTCTTTGGCGAAGTTCAGCTAAGTGCCAATTGCAGACATTGGTAACGCCGTACTCTGCGGCAGCTTAGGAGCGCAGCGGAAAAGCTGTCCGACAGCAGCGCTTTGCTATGTGCATAGATCGATATTCGTGAGTTTTTCAGTATCAGCAACAACTTCTTGTTCATGTTTACTTTGATCTGAGTAGAAAATATAATTTTTATGGATAGTTGCCTTTAATACGCATCTTGAACCTTTACTAAACCATGCTTGAGAACTGTAATGTACAAACGCGAACTCTCGCGCAACCTCTTCTGATTTGCTCCATGACTGACCGTATTCTTTAGTATTGACTTCAATCAGATCACAACCGCGATACACAGTCACGATATCACACAAAGTATGTATGTCGTTTGGAGTAAGAGCGTGCTTCAACTTTATCCTTGGGTACCATGCTTGGTTTTCTTGATGAAGAAATAATTCAAGTAAACCACCTTGACTATAAGCGACAAAGGCATGCCTCATTGAATCTATAAATTCCTCAAACACGCAATCCGAAACTAATTCTATGTATCTTGTTGCAACACTATTGATCTCTTCTTTGGCGTTACTGCATGATAAGTATTGAACGAAGTTCTCTAAAGCCTCGACAGAGCAATCTTTGAATTGCGAGATACTATTGCTATCTAACTTTGATATGAGGTGTTCTATGTCAATGGACATGTTGTCACGCAACACAGAAAGGGTCAATTCACTAATCATCCTAATATTTGCCATCCATAGATTTAAAGTTTTCTAACGGTAATGCTCTTGGCTGCTTCCGACACAAATATTAACGAGTCACCGTAGTAATCTTGGTTTTGTTCTAGATACCAACTAACAGAATAGTACTTACCTCGAAATTTCCACTTGTTACCACCATAAAATATAGCCTAGTGTTAATTAGTGAACAACACAATCATCGACATCGTGCCATAAACAATTTAAACAAAACTCTGAGCGTTGTTAATCAGCCTAGAATTCAAGGAAGGTCAAATATTAGCTTTATATGCAAAGCATCAGACCGCACGCTTATCACCCCAAATCGCTTAACGATTGTATGCTAAGCTAGCAGTTAAAACTTAACAACCTTTGGTTTGCTATACAGTCTGTTGAGAGTACGATCATCACAGAGGCGTCTTATACTTTATTCTTCTTTATTAAATCCAGACCAGGAACTGCGTTTATAGCCTCCATTGTCAATATTTTTCTGCCATATAAAGTTCATACATAACTGTATACCGCTAGTTATCATCCAACCTCCCTCGTAGTGGCATTCCTTCTCGGTAGTTGAGATGTATTTCTTCATTAATAAATAACGCTTAGTCTTAAAGCCTGAAATTTTAAATAACCAAGGTATATCATTACGCATCTCATCAGTAACATCGGATCTAGTGGCGCTCCCCCCTTCAATACCATGCACAACAACCCCACCATTAATTACACTGTTAAGGTTACTGGCAGCTACACCTACGCTTAGAACGTTAACAGAAGTCATCATTTTCTGTTCTGCACTAGATAGCTGATTTGGTTTCATTTCAACACCAACCTCATGAGGCTGTACTCCACAGCCAGCCATCATTAATAGTGATAATGTTACTATTATTTTCTCTATTGTGTTCATTTCCACCTCTTCCATAAGTTCTTTTTAAGAAATAGTTTTTAGTATTAATGCGACTGATAGTTTGTGTTGCTTACGCTAAAGAAAGTTGCTTTCCTAGCTTAAGTACAATTGAGCTAACTTGATAAATAAGCCTGCAGCGTCCGAACTAAAGCTTGATTTACCAGCGTCCATTTCGCCTGTATCGAAGCGAACTTATAATATTAGAATAGCGCTTTATTACATTTATTTTATAAATTTAATAGTCCCCTACATTTAGGATATGTTGAGCAACCCCAAAATTTATTTCCAATATGTTGACCATTCTTAGCTGTCCTAAGTATCATTTTAGAACCGCATTTAGGGCAGCATGGTATTTGAGTATCTTCAAACTCTCGATCTAGGGTTTGATTTTTTAGTTTTGTGAACCTGCTCTTATTAGGTTTTTCTGATATCGGTATTCCTTGATTTTTTTTAACAGGAACATCTGGAAGAAAAAAATAATTGATTAACAGAGAAATGACAAATGTATGCGGTAATGCTGCTACTAAACAATAGGGGGCAAAACAAGCTCCAAAG
>NZ_WTKW01000013.1:0-27674 GCF_011378745.1 Pseudoalteromonas sp. Z1A6 | reverse complement strand
TCTTCGATTTCTTATTTTTCATTTAACGATTACAGCCTTTATTAGTACTTTAGTAAGTCGCTTTTATTCTACCTACCAAGCACAAAAGGAGCAGTTAAAAACTTACACTAAAAATAACTATGCCTGCGCTAATAAACTAGCATCAACAACTTATACTCTTTAGAATCAGCAATGCAATAACCTGCCTATTCAACTAAAAATCATCTTGAAAAGACAATATTGTGGCGCATTTAGGTAGAGAAGAATTTGTATTTTTTTACCTAATAAGAACAGCAAAGTGCGCAAAATAGCGGAGCGATCACGTCAAACCGTTGAGTCTATAAATACGTAAACTATTGGATTTATAATAATTCCTATTGGCATTGCAACTTGGTCTGAGCGTAGTAACGAAATAGACCAAGTTTACAAATGTGCTGACAAAGTACTTTACCATGTTAATAAGTATGGTAGTGGTAAGTGCATTGTTGCTGATTAAAAGTGTGTTTCGATAGGAGAGTAATCAATTGCAACTTCTACATTGCTCACTGAGCTATAATTGTTTAGATCTTTAGATAATCCTGCAATATCAACATCCTTTTCAACAAGTAATGTGTAATTGTGAGCTGTCGATTTAACTAACTCATAATTATTTTTTAACTCATCAGGCAAAGAATCGGTATTTAATGTAATGGTAAGAGTACCTGTTACTACACCTTTTTGCTTTAAGTTCTGATTATAAATAACGTCGCCTTTAAATAACTGCTCAGAGTTAAAAATAAGCTTATCACCCGATGAATTTATGCTTTTAGATGCTTTTTTCATAATACCTTGACTACTTTCTTTTTTAGGAAAAATAGTGTCAGTTTTCTGGTTCTTAGATGGTTCTTTTATAATGATTTCTGCTGTTTTAGGTAGCGCCTGAGAGTTGTTAACCTCTGTTTTTTCACTGTTATTACATGCAGATAGTAATAAAGCTGCAATTATTGGCACTGAACTTATAAAAATTATTTTTTGCATTCGTTTACCTTTGTTTACTTTTCTCTAAATTTAAAGCTATTCAGCTTCATTCAAGTATGTATATTAACAACTTAACTATGTGTTTACATAAAATAATCAATTAAAAAACATTAAGTGCTTTAATATAATAAATACAAACAGGTGGATACATGTCTCAATTTAAATTAACAACTATTGCCATAGTTGTAGCATCAACATTAGCAGCAGGTGAGCTAACGGCCGCTGAACAAACCCGATTTTATGATGTAAGTGCTACAAATGCAGTTACTCAGGGTACTTCTTTAGCTGCTGTTCAGCAGAGAACCTTAGCCGAACGCGCCACTGTATCGGGTCAAAAATCTATTTACGATGCACAAATGGGTAAAGCAACATTTTTATGGCAAGCAATAGGTCAGCGTAAGCCTGACATGGCTTTAATCGCAGCTGATAACCGTAATCAATATGCTGCTGACTTTTATATTGAAACTTTAACAGGTATTAGTAATCGTAAAACAACAGCATCTTCTGCTGTTATGGTTGATTTATCAGAGCAAAAACGCGGTTCTATTAGTGCAAAATACAAGCAACAAGTAAACGGTGTTGAAGTTTTTAACCGCGAATACAACTTGTTAATGGATAAAGAGTACAACCTAGTAGCAAGCTCGGGTTATTTTGCTGATACGTCGTCATCTAAAAATAAACTTGCTGCATTAACGGGTTTTGTAAGCTCTGAGCAAAGTATAAAAAAAGCATTTAGTGAATTAGCAAATATTGATGTCTCACTTCGTAAAATTGGTAACGAGGGTGGATATGCAAAGTATGAGGCTAAATCATTAGATGACTCTAAGATTGTTTTAGGTACACCACGTGCAAAAGAAGTATTTTTTGAAGTTGCAGGCGAGCTTAAATCTGCTTACTACATTGAAGTAGAAGTAGCAGAAGTTGGCTCTTTAGAAAGTGACTACTTTAGTTATGTAGTAGATTCGAATAACAGCAAAGTATATTTTGCGAAAGATTTGAAATCTCATGCAGCTGACTTTAATTACCGTGTTTACGCTAACCAAGATGGCTACCCAATGGAAAGCCCGCACGGTGACGTAATTCCTGCAGATGGCCCAGGGCAAGTAGACGAGACTGAGATTTTAGACGCGCCAATGGTATCTCTATCTTACTACAGTAAACTAAGCACAATGGACCCATGGTTAGCTGATGATGCAACGACAACATCAGGTAATAACGTATTTGCTTACGCAGATGTGGTTGCACCTCAAGACTTTAGTGAAGGTGACTTTACTGCTGAAACAACAGCAGACTTCACATTTGACTACCCTTATAAAGTAGATGAAGTTGCAAATAGCTACGCAAACCGTAAAGCGGCTATTGTTAACTTGTTTTATATGAATAACTTTTTACATGATTTTTTCTATGATCATGGTTTTGATGAAACGTCAAATGTAGCTCAAGTATCTAACTTTGGTCGTGGCGGCGTAGAAGGTGACCCGATTGAAGCACAGGCTCAAGATAACTCAGGTCGTAATAACGCAAATATGTCTACGCCAGCTGATGGTGCTAGCCCACGTATGCAAATGTACTTGTACAACAGTAAAGATGCCGTTGTTGGTGTAGATTTTGGTATTACAGTAACTTCACATGACTCTTTAGGCCTTTTAGCTTCAACAAAAGAATCTGGCTTTGGTAAATACCAATTCAGTGATGTGGCTGCAGAAGTTGTTCGTTTAGATGATGGAAATACAGTAGATTCAACAAGTGTGAATGATGGTTGTGAGCCTGCTATAAATGCAGCTGAACTAGCGGGTAAAATTGCAATTGTAGACCGTGGCTCATGCTCATTTACAATTAAAGTAAAAAATGCACAAGATGCGGGTGCAATAGCAACTATCGTTGTTAATAATGACCCAGATACAGCAGAACCGGCACCAATGGGCGGTGAAGACGATACTGTAACTATTCCAAATATGGGTTTAAATTACGCTGATGGTCATGCAATGTATGACCTAATTGATGCTCGTGAAGTTGTTACTGTAAACATGTTTACCAAAGCAACATTAAAAGATGGTACGTTTGATAATGGTATTATTGCTCATGAATGGGGTCACTACATTAGTAACCGCTTAGTCGGTAATTCATCAGGCCTTATTAACTTCCAAGGCCGCGCAATGGGCGAAGGCTGGGGCGATTTCCACTCATTAATGTTTATCGCTAAAGAAAGCGATATAAATATCACAGGTAACGATAAGTTCCAAAAAGCATATGGTAGCGGCACATTTGTAGAAGACTTCTACTTCGGTATTCGTCGTCTTCCTTATTCAACTGATACAGATGTAAATGCATTATCGTTCCGACATATTACTGAAAATGCTGGTGCTGATATTGGTATTTCACCAACAAGCGTGGCTTCTCCTCATGCTGCCGGCGAAATTTGGGCAACTGTATTATGGGAAAACTACGTAACGCTTATTAACGAGCATGGCTTTAATGAAGCACAAACTCGAATGGCAGATTACTTAGTTGCAGGTTACAAATTAACACCTATAGCACCAACCTACACTGAAGCACGTGATGCTATTTTAGCTGCTGCCTATGCAGTAGACCCTGCTGATTACAAGTTAATGGTAGGCGCATTTGCTAAACGTGGTATGGGTCTTGGCGCAGTATCGCCAGATCGTTTCAGTGAAGACCTTACTGGTGTAGTTGAATCAGATAAAACACAGCTTTCTAGCTATGCTTTTGCAAGTGCTGACTTAAACAACATGTACAATGGTACAGAGCTTGGTTTTTGTACTAACGACAATATTTTAGATAAAGGCGAAACGAGTACGGTTAGCGTAACAATTACTAACCGTGGTAGTGAAGTACTTAGTGGTACAACAGCACAACTGACAGTTATAAGCGATCATGATGTAACATTTGAAAATGATGGCCTACTTACTTTTGGTGAAGTTCAACCGTACGAAGCAATAACAAGTAACGATATTAAAGTTACTTTGAACGAAGCGGGTACAGCTGAAACACTAGAAATTGAAGTCACATTCCCTGAAATTGAAACAGACGATGATATCGTTGAAGCGCTTGATCAAACACTTACGTTTGAAGTAAATATGGGCTTTAAGTCAGAAACGCCTGTTGGAGCTGTAGTTTCTGATGATATGGAAGTAGCAAGTTCATCACTATTAGATTTAAAAGAAAACGTAATGTTTGGTGGTGATTTAGCTGCTGGCACTCAAGTAATGGATAATAGTAGTAATATTGCATTCTTTGAACAAGGTGGCTTTGGCCTAGGCACACAAGCAATGCGCCTTGTAAATAATGGCTTCCAATCGGATGTAGCAGTAGAGAGTAAGTCATTCGAAGTCGGTTACTCTGGCGACTTTGAAATTTCATTCTGGCATTTCTATAGTATCGAGGAAAACTGGGATGGTGGTGTTGTAGAAGTTAGTGTTAATGGTGGTGACTGGGTTGATGCTACTGAAATTGGCGGCACATTTGATGTTGGCTATGACGCTGTTCTAATCGAAAACGATTCTCAAGAGCTTCAAGAACGTGAAACATACACAGGTAATAACGTACAAGATAGTGGCGCGTATGGTAATTATGAAACTATCAACTTTGGTGATGCTCTAAACGGCAACTTAGTAAAAGTACGCTTTAGAATTTCATCAGATGGCGCAGTAAGTGATTTAGGTTGGTGGATTGATAACCTAACTATGTCTAACGTTTTATCTCCTGTATTTTCAGAACTTGTAGCGGGTGATTCACTAGCATGTGATAACGCAGCTCCACTTGTTTTAGTCGAAAGCGCATCAGCGGAAATTACTGAATCTGCTACAGGAACAATTACAGCAACAGCGTCAGATCGCAATGGTCAAACACTAACTTATGCTTGGACTCAGGTTAGCGGTAGTGATGCTACGCTCACTGGTACTGATACAGCAACTTTGAGCTTCACACCTGCAGCTATTACTGCAGATGAAGAGCTTGTTTTTGAAGTTGCCGTAAGTGATGGTGTAACAACTGTGACTCAACAAAGTACTGTAATGGTAAAAAATGAAGCGGTAGCAACAGTGCCTGTAACAGAAGCAAAATCTAGCGGTGGTGGTAGTTTTGGCTTTATAGCTTTATTACTTACTCCATTAGTATGGTTTAATAGACGTCGTAAAAACGTTAGTAAATAAGTTTAAATAACATCCCGTCGTCTCTAAACACATGACGGCTTTAATGAAAGGCCAGTAGCTTTTGCTTCTGGCCTTTTTTATAAACTTAGTGTGATGTTTTTAGTCCTGACCTCATATTAACTTTTTCATGGCCATACACTTTGACTTATCTATTAGTCATATTGCCTTTTTATACGACATCAACAACTTATATCTTAAAGCTTAATAAACAACCTCGGTGCGTTCACTTAGTTGGCTAGAGTTTTACTGATTAAAGGATAAAAAATGGCAATACTGGAATATATTATTTATCACGCCATACCCTAACGCATAGTCGCTAAATTGAACAAACCAACTTAATTAAAAACACTTAAACGGGTATAATACCTAACTTCGTATAATACGCGCTGAATTTGAGTGCTTTGGAATGCAGCTTTGCTATATAAATTACTACCCGCTTTAAATTTAAGATTTCTTATATTGCTACTCGCATTCTCTGCAGCACTGAGCACATTGGTAGGGAGTTTTTATTCTACCTATCAGGTTCAAAAAGAGCAGTTAACATCATATACGCTAAAAAGTAATTTAGCCTATGCACAAAAATTAGCCTCCGCAACTGATAACTTTTTAAAGTCTGCGCTTCAGCAGCTTGAATACTCAGCTAAAATTATTGAGCAATCACCAAATAACTCCAAATTATTAAACGATGAAGCCATTCGTTTAAATCATCAAACGGATAGCTTTAACTCTGTTGTGATTAATTTACATGGTGTAGTTGCAGCGACGTCGCCTCACTTTGAAAGTTTAATAGGCCAACAAATACAGTCTCCAGGAGCAATAGAAGCACTAAAAGAAAAACGCCCATTAATTAGTGAGCCTTATTTATCGGCAGCTGATAATTTAATTGTTTTTATTTCGCACCCGCTATTTGATTCTGAAGGTAAGTATTTAGGTTATATTGGGGGCTCTCTTTATTTAAAAGAGAAAAATATTTTAAATGAGCTTTTAGAACAACATTACTACAAAGGTGGTTCGTACCTTTATGTTGTTAGCTCAAATAAGCGCATTTTATATCACCCAGAACCTGCCAGAATCGGCAACGTTATTGCTAACAATGCTGTGATTGACGCTGTTATAGATGGCGAAATAGGCACTTCAACGGTTATTAATAGCTTAAATAAGCCGATGCTCGCAGGCTACGCACCCATTACTTTATCTAAATGGGGAATAGTGGCGCAAAGACCATTAGAATCAACGCTCTCTTCGCTAGATACATTAACTATTGAAGTCATTAAACAAACAATACCTATGGCATTAGTCACATTTATTTTTATTGGTTTATTCGCACACTTTATAGCAAGGCCGCTAAAGCGATTAGCCGATAACGCAAATACACTCGATGATCCAAAAAGCTTAGAAAAACTTAAAAGCGTGAAGTCGTGGTATTTTGAAAGTCAAGAACTGAAGTTAGCGATGTTAAGAGAGGTTACTTTATTACAAGCACAAATAGGTGTGCTACGCCATGACTCACAAACAGATCCCTTAACAGATACGCATAACAGAAGAAGCTTAAACGGCCTACTTAACCAGCTTATGCTAAAGCAAACCCCATTCGCTATATTAGAAATTGATATCGACTTTTTTAAACGTGTTAACGATACTTTTGGACATGATAAAGGCGACGAAACTTTAGTTTCGCTAACAAATATAATTAAAAAACTATCAAGAAGAGACGACATAGTATCAAGAATCGGCGGTGAAGAATTTGTTCTTGTACTACCAAATGAAAACAGCCAAAGTGCCTATAAAATAGCAGAGCGTTTACGTAAAACAGTAGAATCGACAGAAATAAACACCATAGGAAAAATCACTATTTCTATAGGTATTGCGACCTGGCCTGAGCATAGTACTGATATTGCCCAAGTATATAAATGTGCCGATAAGGCGCTATACCATGCTAAAGAGCATGGTCGTAACCGATGCGTAGTGGCCGATATTAGCTAAGCGCAGCTTAGTTAAGTAATACACTGTATTACTTTAAATTGATAAATACTTTACAGAGAGTTTATTAAGCCAGCCATCTGCTTTTGATGGCTTGTAAATCATTACTATGCCTTTGCTATAGTGACTGTTAACCCCCTTTACAGTTATTTTTGTAAGCGCTAAGTCATCAATCAAAAAATTTGGTAAATACGCTAATGCCAAAGCAGTTTTACTACCAAACTAACTTTTTAAAACCCGTTATATGTTGAAAAATCACGACTAATAAAACACAAAAATGCATTTTCATTAGTAAAACTAACGCAGCAACAAGGCTTGGTAATTCATAAAATACAAAGTAAACCAAGCTATGACTCGTTAAGATTAGTGCCGCTTACTAAGGGGGAGTATAACGGGGAATTAGAATGCGACAGCGCAATAAATACAACGCTTGCAAGTAAGCTAACAGCATGTTTTAAAAACGCCCCAGCTATTTAGAAAACCAAGACTTTGCGATTAATTAATTTATAAATAACGGCGATTTTGGCTTTAAAAGTGCTGTTTATATAAAGTGTTAATGGGCATTAAGTATGTAGAAGTGTACCTGAGTATACTCACCATTAAGTAATTTGACTTGAGTAAATATGTGCAATAAACGCTGCATACCCATGCGGCGTTTATTGCCATTTGTTTAGCCCTAATTAAAACTGATAGCTTACCCTTGCTGAAAAGTTACGCCCAGGTTGGGTGTATTGGCTAAAATCAGCACTTTGCGATTGACCTGCAATCAACTCAAAAGGTACATATTCTTTATCGAGCAAGTTAAGTACACCTACATTTAGCCGCCACGCTTGCCATTCGTAGTTTGCGTATAAATCAACAACGCCGTAGCTATGCCCTTGCGTAGTTTTATCATCGTTTGCATCAAGTACTACATCCGATTGCGATTTAGCTAAACGCAACGCAGCGGTCCAGTTAATATTACCCAGCTCTGTACTTAACAATATTGAGCCATTTAACGGGCTAATGCTGGTAAGTGGCTGATCGGTTTCTTTGTTTTCACCATCAACGTAGGCCACGTTTGCCTCAAGTAGTATATTTTCAGCGACATACATGGCAATTCCGGCTTCTACACCGCTTATTTGTGTTTCGCTAATATTTTGATATTGATACAAAGTTTTGTTTACGCCAGGAATATACGTTGGCTCAACACCCACTACGGCGGTTTCAATAAAATCATCGAATGCTGCATAAAAAGCACTTAAGTTTACGCTAATATCGCTGCTGGCGTATCTTAGCCCAAGCTCAAACGAATCACTGCTTTCAGGGTCTAAATCGGCGTTTGGTAATATTTGATAAAACGGCTCAACGCCGTGGCTTTGATAGGCTTGGTCGTGTGGTGGTATTTTAAAGCCTCGTACGTATTGCCCGTACAACGATAAGTTATCATCCACTTGGTATATAACACCTAGCTTAGGCGAAAAGGCAGATTCGGTAATATCATCAAGCTGTGCATCGGCGTATAACTCATCACTTTTAGCCTCTAGGGTGTAGTAATCGTATCGCACACCTGCAATAACCGACCACGCGCTGTTATTAAACGAAATACTGTCTTGCACATAAGCGCCAATTAAAGAGGTATCAGCTCCGGGAAATGCTTTTTGTTTTTGATCGGTAAAATCAACGGTGCCATCGGCTAAAATACGTGTTTTAAAACGAGGGCGGGTGGTGTCGTATAAGTCGATATCAACTCCATATACCACTTCATGATCGGTGGTTTCTCCTTTAAGCCCTTTATTAAATACTGCTTTTAAACCTAAAATATTTTGCTCAAAGCGATAGTCGTTATAATCGGTGTAGGTGCTTGCGCCACTAATTGCATCACTTTGTTGCTCGTAACTACTATAAGACACTTGCCCGTACCATTTATCAAACGCAGCGGTTGCTACTTCTGAATGGTAATCTAGCGCCAGCGACCAACTTGTATCGTCTTCTTCGGTTTCTTGAACCGCGGGGGTTATTACTTGCTCAGTCGTTTGATTAAAATAATCAAGGGTGTATTTAAGTGTGCGTTTTTCATCAAGCTGTTGCTCAAATTTAACTATTAAAGCGTCCGACTTTGCATCATAACCGGGTAAGTTTTCGTCGTAATTTTGTACTTCTTCGCTGTCGCGATGGCTATAAACTGCGCTTACTGCAAAGTCGCCTAAGTCTTTTGCACCGGTAATATCAGCAGCAATTTGGTTACTTTGACCTTGATACCCCAGTGCCATTTTTACAAAGCTGCTGCTATCTTTTAAGTAATCGCTTGGATCTTTAGTGGTTATAACCACAATGCCGCCGAGTGCGTCAGAGCCATATAAAGACGATGCAGCACCTTTGGCGACTTCTACTTGTTTTACGCCCGCTACATCAAAGTAATTGCGGCCAACTAAATAACCCCCTCCGCTTGCATAACCATCGTTGGTGCGTCGGCCATCTTTTATAAATACAACGCGGTTACCACCAACGCCACGTACAGTAAGCGTTTGCGCGCCTGCACCACTGCCAGTAGTTGCAATGCTTGAATCGTATTTAAACATGGTTTGTAAATCTACAGCGAGCTGGCGCTCTATGTCTTGCTCGGTAATAACAGTAACTGAGCCAGTTACATCTTTAAGCTTTTGTTCAAAGCGCGAGCCACTCACAACAATATGTTCGTCAATTATGTTTTCGGCAAATACAGTGCCAGATCCGAGTAATAAGGTTGCTATAGCAGTAAATTTAAATGTAGAGGGGTTCACTTTAACTCCAAATGATAATAGTTATTATTTATGGCGAGGATGTTACAACTAAGTCAAATTAAGATCAATTAATTATGATAATCATTTTCATTTAGATTTAACTAGTTATAATAGCCGAAAAATAAAAGCCGGAGTTTGTAATGAAATACCTATTTATATTGTTTGCTTTAGTCGCTCAACCTGCAATTGCACAGGAGCGCGTTATTAGTGCTGGCGGCACCCTTACAGAAATAATTTATGCACTGGGCAAACAAAATACCCTTGTAGCGGTTGATCAATCTAGTATGTACCCACAGCAAGCTACGCAATTACCACAAGTGGGTTATTACCGCGATTTAGCGGCAGAAGGCGTGCTTTCTATGCGCCCAACCACCTTGTTAGCGCTTGAAGGCGCAGGGCGAAGCCAAGCACTTAAACAAATTGAGGCAACAGGGGTTAAGCTAATTCATTATAAAAAGCCGACCTCAGTTAATGAGCTACTTGAGCTAATTAAACGCCTTGGTACCGACTTAAACGCCAAGCAAAAAGCGCAATCACTTATTACGCACATTACAAACTCATTACCTGTAAAAGCAAAAGTGCAGACACGCAGCGCGCTATTTTTACTCTCAGCTAATGAGCGCGGGCTTGTTGCCGCAGGGCAAGAAACCGTCCCTAATTTATTATTTAGCTATGCGGGCATTACTAATATAGGCGCTACACATTCAGGCTTTAAAGTAATTAATACCGAAGTACTTGCTGTAAATCAGCCTGACTTTTTAGTTGCGCCAAAGCATGTTGTACAAAGCATTGGCGGCAAGCAGGCTTTTTGTAAGCAACCGAACCTACGCTTATTAAAAGCTGCGCAAAGCTGTAACTTACTTGTTATGGATAGCCTGCTTTCGCTTGGCATGTCGCCACGTATTACCACAGCAATTAATGAGCTTAACGAGTATAAAACCCGCTTATGAACACCCTAACATTGAGCCGCTTTGTGCCCATAACACTTAGCCAAACTCATAAGTGGATGCTATTAGCCTCTGTTTGTATTTTTGCTTTGGCGCTACTAAGCATTGGGTACGGCCCTGCAGGATGGGATTGGCGTTTAGCTATTGCCTGGCTTGCACCCGAGTACTTTAATCAGTTTGATGCGCTGCAAATAAATGTCGTAATGCAAATACGTTTGCCGCGTTTTGTGCTTGCTGTATTAGTAGGGTTGGTACTTGCCCAAACAGGGGCGGCAACCCAAGCGCTTTGCCGTAACCCGTTGGCCGACCCATCTATTATTGGCATTAGTGCAGGTGCGGCAATGGTTGCAGTGGCGTTTATTGCACTTAGCGCGCAGTTTAATTTTAACGCTCAGTTGTATTTACCTTATGCGTCGTTTTTAGGGGCGCTTGGTGTTACCTCGCTGGTATATTTTATTGCCAAGCAGCAGGGGCAAATTAATATCACCACACTTATATTGGTAGGAGTCGCTATTAACGCGTTAGCATTCGCTGTTATTGGGCTACTGAGTTTTTTTGCCGACGATAGCGCACTACGATTAATAAATTATTGGACCATGGGCTCATTAGGCGGAGCAAGCTGGAGCACGATTATTCAAGCTGCGCCGTTACTGTTTATCAGCCTAATTGGCCTGTGGCGGTTAAAAAACCCCATGAACTTACTCCTTATTGGCGAGTCACAAGCTCAGTACCTAGGAGTAGACACTAATAAGCTTAAATTGTATGTCATTATACTCGTTGCATTAGGGGTAGGTGCGGTTGTAGCGCTTACCGGTTTAATAGGGTTTGTTGGCTTGGTAGTCCCGCATATTGCCCGCTTAATGGTGGGGCCGCATTTACGTAATATGCTGCCGCTTTGTATGCTAATTGGCGTAGTGGTATTGCTACTTTCTGACTGGCTAGCACGCATTGTGATCATGCCATCAGAGCTACCCATTGGCATTATTACCGCGCTATTGGGTGCGCCATTGTTTATTTATTTAATAGTGAAAAATAAGCGAGGTTGGTCATGATCACGTTTAACAACCTAAGCGTTGGCTTTGATAATCATAGCGTTTTAAACGCTATTGATGGCAGCGCTAAACAAGGGCAACTTGTAGCACTACTTGGTGAAAATGGCGCAGGTAAATCTACCTTGCTGCATACCTTAGCAGGTATGCACTCCTTTACAGGCAGTGTACTTTTTAATGCTAAGCCGCTGGCCTCTCACGCTAAAAAACGCCTTGCAACACAGCGCGCAGTCATGATGCAAGCTAACCACGTAGGGTTTGATTTTAATGTATTTGAGCTTATTGCAATGGGTCGCTATCCGTATGTAGAGTCATTAAAAATGCAAAGCGAAAAAGTACATAAATACGCCGCTATTATGGATTTAAACCAGTATTTAACTCGCCGCGTAAGTGCGCTTTCGGGCGGAGAGCAACAACGAGTGCATATGGCGCGTACTTTAGCGCAGCTTAATGCCTTTACACAATCGGCCGAGCCAAAACTAATGCTACTCGACGAGCCTACATCAGCACTTGATATGCGCCACCAACATGCACTGCTCAGCTGCGTTAAAGCGTTTGTAGGGCAGGGTAACAGCGCCATTATTGCAATACACGATCTAAATTTAGCCAGCCTTTATGCAACCGACGCTATTTTACTGCACAACAAAAAAGTGCTGCAAAGTGGGCCTATAAACACCGTATTAACTGAACAAAACTTACAACAAATGTACGCCATGAAACTGCACGTAAATCCTCATCCTTATAACGATGCACCCATGGTTTTTTCTCAACGTCAGGAGTTTTTATGAGAGAGCAAGCATTAAACGATGCACGCACCTTGGTTTACAAAACCAATGCCGGTGTCATGTCGACTATTTCTAATAATTTACGCGGCTACCCGTTTGGCTCAGTAACCCCCTATATGTACGACGAACAAGGCCGTGTTTACTTTTTTATTAGCGATATAGCCCAGCACACTAAAAATCTAAAGCACGACTCTCGTATGAGCCTAACTGTGTTTGATGCCGCCGACAGTGGCGATCAAAACGAGCACGG
This sequence comes from Pseudoalteromonas sp. Z1A6, assembly GCF_011378745.1. NCBI lineage: Bacteria > Pseudomonadati > Pseudomonadota > Gammaproteobacteria > Alteromonadales > Pseudoalteromonadaceae > Pseudoalteromonas > Pseudoalteromonas sp. Z1A6. Next base: position 14,733 of record NZ_WTKW01000013.1, on the reverse strand, counting down.
GCGAGTAACGCTTGTAGGCGATGGCTCTATTGTGCCAAGTAAGCAAGCACACACCTTACTTGATAACTATATTGCCCTATACCCCGAAGCCGCTAGCTATCGCAATGCGCACGACTTTCAATTATGGCAATTAGACGTAATTCGTGTGCGTTACATTGGTGGCTTTGGCAAAATATTTTGGCTTGAGCAAAACGAATGGCAGGATGAGGCAAAAAACTGGGATGAAAACCAGCAGCAAAGCATGATAAGCCACATGAACGACGACCATCAAGATGCTATGTCGCTCATATTAATGCAGCACTACGGCGTAGCCGATAACACCCCAATAATGAGCGGCCTATTACCCACTGGTTTTTATATACAAAGCCAAAAGCGTAATTACTTTATTAATTTTAATACCCAGTGCAACAGCCCGTTAGAGGTTCGTAAAGCGCTGGTTGCGCTAACCAATCAAGCACGCAATAACTAAACTAAATACATGACGACATAGTTAACCTGAGCTCTGGTTAAGAAATTCACCAACTATGTCGTCATTTTATAAGCAAACTGTTTGATCGCCTCGTTTAGCTAAAGCTTTAAAAGCGGCTTGCTGATGTTCTTTTTGTACATAACGGGGTGGCAAAGGGTTAACTTGCAACTGATACCCTGTTTGGTTAGCTTGCACACTTGTAACCGGCGATATCCACACAACCTTAAGCTCTGGCGCTAAACGCTTAATAACGCGCGCTATACCTTCGCCATTTTTCACATGAAAATCGCCCGCTATATGCATTACCTGCGCATCTTTATGATTATTTAAATAGTTAACGATAGACTCCCCCATGGTTTCATCCCAGGTAACTTGCGCAGCATAATAATTTTCGTTTTGACTTGGCGTGCCATGGTGCATTGAGGTCATAAAACGTTGTTTATAATCACTGGGGGATGTATCAATAGTGGCTGCAATATAGCTCTGCTGTGTTTCATCAAGTTTACTTAGGTAACTTATGCCTTGCCTGCCAATACAGGTGACTATATTTTTAGGGGCATTTGCAGCTATTACATCGCTATTGTTCGTTTTTGCCAGCTCTACCAGCGCACGGTAATCACTTTTGTAATTTGGCCACGCTTGGGTGTTATCAATTAAGTATTGCTCACCAATTTCACCTTTAACATACTGGTTTAAAATAGGCTGATCCGCGCGGCTAAATTGCTCAAGCGACAGCGCAGTGCGTTTATTACTTTTGCTTAATTGCTCAAATAACTCAGTCTGAAATAAATGCACGCCCGGATGTGTATGCAATTCACCCACTAAAACCACATCGGCATTTAATAACTTGGGCTCTAATAATACAGAGCTAACAGGCTTTGCCTGTGCATTATAAAGTGCTGAGTAATAAAGCGATGAGCTTTTATCAGGCTCCGTAGCTGTTGTACTACAACCACTCAAACCCGTAACTAACGCCAGAGTTAACATAGACTTTTTCATACACACCTTTAAAACACTTTAATGCAAATAATTATCAATATCATATACTTGTAATACCTATTAAGCCAGCCAAACTGCTGCTTACTTACATAATCAAGGAAATGAGCGAAACGCGCATTTATATGCCTTAACTTTGCTTGTAAATATTAAATAGCTTTTGATAGCAATATCTTAGGTAATTTGTTAAAACTGTGTAAAGTAGAAAATGAGCGTGACAACCGCAGGAATATACGCAAAATTGTTGTGCTTTTAAGTTCTAGATTGAATTATAGGAGATCTAATTGAGTATTGAATTTTTAGAAACGGATTTCGATAAGGTTAGCTACCTTTTGAATTTGCTCACTGCAAGAGCAACTGGACTTGCATCTGACTCAGGTGAATTTGAAGCATTACGCTCTGAATTGCTGAGTAATTCTAATCTTGCACCAATGCTTCCTCAGTGGTTACGACAGCACCGTAATTTAGATTCATTTTGGGGGTTTATTCAGCCAAAATTTAGTAGTTACGCCGAAAGACGTACGTATTTATCTGGTGAGTTCACACCAATATTAGATCAATTAGAGTTCGGGGAACCAACTCAGGGAGTAATGCCAACTACTACAAATACACCAGTGCCTCCAGCTAAAGAAGTTCCTCGTAACAAACGGAAAGTGTTTATTGTTCATGGACATAACAACGAAGTAAAACAAGAAGTAAGTCGCTTTGTCGAGCAACTTGGTTTAGAAGCTATTATCCTGCATGAGCAAGCTAACGCAGGAATGACAATTATTGAAAAAATTGAACATTATTCAAATGATGCTGATTTTGCTCTTGTTTTATATACTCCATGTGATTTAGGGAGAGCTATAACAGAGCCAAACCCTCCAAAAAATAGAGCACGACAAAATGTAGTGTTTGAACATGGTTACCTTATTGCGAAGCTTGGTCGAGAAAATGTCTGCCCTTTAGTTAAAGGGGCTCTTGAAACTCCAAATGATATAAGTGGTGTTTTATATGTCACTATTGATGATCCTGGTGCATGGAAAAACCAAGTAGCAAAAGAGTTAGTTCAATGTGGCTACACTTTAAAATCATTTTTCTAATAAGTATCAAAGACTAACGCTTACACAGGCGCTAGGCACTGGAGAAGGTTTAATAGATGGAACCAAATTATTCAGAATATTCTATTACTGAATTGCAAGAAGCTATCACGTCTATTGATAGGGCTTTGTACCCTGAACGCTTTGAGCTATTAAAAGCCGAACTATTAAATAGAGACGAGGAAGAGCATAATGCTTCTCAATTAGTAAGTCTTTCATCAAAGGACTTACTTATTAAGCTCAGCAATGCATTTTTTGTAATTCCGTTGATGATCTATGTAGGAGTAGATGCACTTAATAGCGGTGAAATACTCCTTAAAGGAGCAGCTATATCAAAAAATGAAAACTTTATATTATTTACATTAAGCGTAATGTTTTGTTTTTTAATCTCAGCGGTACTGACATGTAGCCTGTTTGTGGATAAGAGCAAAAGTTCCTGACAAATACATTATGTCGTTCATAAATTCACTAGGACACAGTTCGATTGGTAGTGCTTTTCAGGAAGTTGATAATATTTTCAACTCAGGGCAAAACATGCAGCACAAGCTAAGCAAAAACAAGTTATAGAGAATAAGAAGACGGTGAAGTGTATTTAAAACTCTATAACTGAAACAAAAAGGCCGCAGTAATAAATACTGCGGTCTTTGTTTTTAGCTAAGTGCTATTTAGTAAGCGCCTGCGCTGTAAATAAGCTCGTAGCTGTGGCTGTAAATTTCAAGGATATTACCAAACGGGTCTTCCATGTAGATCATGCGGTACGGCTTTTCATCCGGGTAGTAATAACGAGGGGCTTGCATACGTTTTTTACCGCCAGCTTCTACAATACGTTCAGCTAAACCTTCTACATCAGGGTCTTGAACACAAAAATGAAAGATGCCTGTTTTCCAGTATTCAAAATTGTCTTTTGGGTTTTCTTGGTTTTTAAATTCGAAAATTTCGACACCAATACGATCCCCTGTAGATAGGTGCGCTATTTTGAATTTTTCCCACTTTTCGCCAAATACTTCTGTGCACATTTCGCCAATGGGACTTTTGTCTTCGGTAATTAAAGTGGGTTCCATTATGGTGTACCAACCCATAACCTTAGTGTAAAACTCGACTGCTTTTTCAACGTCGGGAACCGAAATACCAATGTGCGAAAAACTACGTGGATATGTATGACTCATAATGCTTCCTCTTTAACTTGTGACTTATCTTGTGACTAGTTGATGGAGTTAGTTTACGAATCGACCACCATTAAGTAAAATTATCATTTTGAGTACGTTTTGTAATGATAAATCCAACATGGTTAAATACGTTTTGCACTTTGGTTGAGGTAAATCACTTTACCCAAACAGCTGAGCGCCTTTATATGACCCAGTCTGGCGTAAGTCAGCATATTAAAAAGCTAGAGCAGCAAGTTAACTGCGCTTTACTTGAGCGCCATGGTAAGCAGTTTTCTCTTACTCCTCAGGGCCAAAACTTATATCAGCAGGGCAGCCTACTTCTTAAAGATTGGCAATTTTTAGAACAACAATTAAAAGATGATTCGCCGTACAGCGGAGCGGTAAAGATTCAATCTCCGGGCAGTTGTGGTTTAAAGTTTTATAATCAATTATTAGCACTGCAATCTGAGCATAAAGAACTAATTATTGATTACCGCTTTGCGCCCAATGTAAGTGTTGAACAAGCTGTAGCAAACCACAGTGCCGACATTGGGTTTTTAACTCAAGCTCCAACATTTAGCGAACTAACCAGCCATAAAATAAGCCAAGAGCCACTACTACTTGTAACGCCTGCAGGTATAAACATGCCTAATTGGCAAACCCTGTGTGAGCTAGGGTTTATTGCTCACCCCGATGCAAGCCATCATGCGCAGCTACTACTAAGCGAAAACTACAGTGAGTTTGAGCATATTGACCAAATAAGACGTACGGGATTTTCTAACCAAATTAGTTTGATACTAGAACCTGTAAGCTTAGGGCTGGGTTTTACGGTATTACCTGCTCATGCTGTTGGCGCATTCAATAAACCACTACTTATAAAAACACATCATTTAAAATGTCCGGTTAGTGAATCTATTTATGTGTGCCATCACCGAAATAGGCCGTTGGCAAAACGTATGAATACAGTGATTGAGCTAATAAAGGCGGGAGTAAATAGTTAAAACGTAAACCCCCTTTACACCCACGGCACTTAATACCATAAGCAAAAGGGGGAATAGAAAATTAGTTAACGCTTTCTAATTTTGCTTTTAAATCGAGTAAATCGGTTGCAATAGTATTTGGCTGTATTTCCCACGGATCAAAAATTGAATCTTTAGATCGTTGAATCCACGCCGCTCGCATACCGTGCGATATGGCACCGGTTACATCAAACGGGTTACTTGATACAAGCCACGTGTTTGCGCCTGTTGAATTGGTTTCGCGTAAAAAGTGGCTATAAACCCCTGGGTTTGGTTTAAAGGTTTTAACGTCGTCGGCACTTACTACCCCTTCAAAAAGCTCACTAATGCCAGCGGTTTCTAATAAGGTATGAACTGCGTCGGCAGCGCCGTTTGAAAATGCAAACAAACGGTAATCTTTCGCTTTTAATTGCTCAAGGCCTGCTTTTACATCATCGAACGCAGGAAGCGTTTTATAAAGCTCTAGCAGTTGCCCCTTTTGATCTTCACTTAGCTCGGTTTTGTGCGCTAAGCAGGCGTAATCGAGTGCGTGTTTTGTACATAGCGAGAAAGGAATATAATTTTGCATTAATCCACGTCTAAATGAATACTCTAATTGCTTTTCGCGCCATGTATTTGAAAATGCTTGGGCGTTATCGCCAATCATGTCGTCGAGTAAGGACAGTACGCCGTGAGTGTTTATTAGCGTACCGTATACGTCAAATGCAAGTGTAGTTGCCATGTTTGCTCCGCAATAAAATAAATGAAGTTGGTTTTAGAGTACTTGCTTACAGCTTAACTTAATTTGAACGAACGCTCAAATTAATAAAACTTATAAGCATCGAGTGCTAAAATATCCATTTCTATATCTTCATGTATTTTTTTGGCTTTACCGTCACTACTTCCAAGCGCTGCAAAAAGAGGTAAAAAGTGCTCCTGGGTAGGGTGATTAAATAAAGCATGGGGTGCTTCATTTAAATAGCTAAGTAACGCCTGGGTGTTTTGCGCTATTAATTTTTGCTCAACCCAATAAGTAAACTCATTAACCATTTGAACACGATTAGGTGTAGCAGGGCTTTTAAATATTTCACGTAGATTGTGACTAATACCGCCTGAGCCAATAATTAATACGTTATCGCTGCGCAGTGGTGCAAGTAACTGTCCGTATTTATACATCGCCTGAGCGCCTAAACGCGTGTTAATAGACACCTGAACAATGGGAATATTAGCTGCTGGGTACATTAAGCGCAGCGGGATCCACACACCATGATCCCACCCTTGATCTGCACTTTGCACCGTTTTAATACCCGCTTTGTAAAAGTGCTCACTAATAGTATTAGCAAGCTTAGGGTCTCCTGGTGCTGGGTATTGAATTTCATATAGGGGCTTGGGGAAGTTATAAAAGTCGTGAATAGTATGCGGCGTATCTCCTGATGTAATAACTATATCGTGCGCTTCATCAAAGTGGGCAGAAAAAACCACAATAGCACGTGGTTTACTAAGCGTTTGACCTAATGATGCAAGAAAATCTGACGTAGCCGATTGCTGAACAGCCATCATTGGCGAGCCGTGAGATATAAATAAAGCTGGCTGAGTCATACTAAAACCTTAAACAAATAAACGTGTTATAAACACTATATAAGTTTCTAATTTGACGATAAATATGATACTTATTTATACATTATCAACAAGGCATTGTTAAAAAATGGATAAGCTCACCACCATGAAGACCTTTTTAGCCGTTGTGCAAGAAGGATCATTTTCAAAAGCGGCCGATAAACTCGATATTTCGCCGCAGTTAGTCAGCAAATATATTTCTGCGCTGGAAGATAATCTACGCACACGTTTATTACACCGTACAACGCGAAAAGTAAGTGTTACAGAGGCTGGAAATCAGTATTATCAGCGTTGTCAGCAGGTGGTTATTGATATTGAAGACATGGAAAACTCCCTCAATAACTTAAGCGAAAATGTATCGGGTGTGCTTAGTATTAGTGCGCCTATGTCGTTTGGTACAAAGCATTTAGCAGGCTTGCTAGTTGATTTTCAAAAGCAGTATCCAAATTTAAAGTTAGATTTACGGCTCACCGACCAATATGTAGACATAGTAGAGCAGGGTATTGCTCTGCGCATTGGCGTATTAAAAAACTCAACGTTGATAGCTAAAAAAATTGCACCTATACACCTAGCGGTGTTTGCGTCACCCGACTATTTAAAACGCCATGGCACGCCACAAACGCTTTTAGATTTACAGTCACATAATTATTTACGCTATTCCCACAGCGAGCCCACAAAGCGATTATTTGGGGTTAATGAGCTAAAAAGCGAGCTAAAGCTTGAAAGTAACTTTGTGGCTAACAATGGTGATTTGCTACTAAATACAGCCATTGCGGGTGGTGGTATTGCTATGCAGCCAACATTTATAGCAGGGGAAGCACTGGCTCAAGGTAAAGTAGTGCGCATTTTAAAAGACTATGAACCCGAGCCAATGGGGCTTTACATGGTGTATGCAAACAGACAGTTTTTACCCAGTAAAGTACGTGCGTTTGTTGATTTTGCAAGTGGCTATTATGGCGATACACCTTACTGGGATTTAGCGTAATAAAAAGTAAACCGCCTAACAGGCATTATATAAAAGCTAAATTTTTAAAAAATTCCGTAGTAAACTTCTTAGTACTTTAAACACCTCTTGATTACTGTGTTGCTGATGCTGTAATACATCAACATTAGCCATCCAACCCATTTCTTCAAACTCAAGAGGAAGTTTAACCAGCTCACCACTTTGTACTGCATCTACAGCTACATGGTTTGGTAATAAGCACCACCCGTTACCTTGTATTGCTAGCTCGAGTAATACAAAGTAATTATCGGCATACCAAATCTCTGGGCTAATTTTTAGCTGAAAGCTACTTGTTTGCGTATTGCGAGAACGAAGAAGAAGTTGTCGATGCAGCCGAAGGCCATCCATATTTTCACATCTGATCCCCGCTAAAGGGTGCAATTTAGCAACATATAAATCAAATTTTACTGATCCAATACATTCATAGTCTAAGTAACTCGGTATATTTAATTCACTAAAAATAATACCCGTTATAGGCTTTTCGCTGTTTAGCATGTCAATTATGTCATGGCTGGATGCACTTAAAAACTCAAGCGATACGTAAGGATACTTACTTTGCAGCTTGCTAATAATACTCGCGATAGTTTTAAACGGGATCCCTTCGTCAAGTGCGATAGTGATTTCGGTTGGTGTTTTTTCGTTTAGTGCTAATGCAGAGTTTGTTAATCGCTGGTGTTGATTAAGCACGGCCTTAGCCTGGGGTAGTAACTGTTTACCGGCTTCGGTTGATTGTGGATAGCGCCCTGTGCGCTCAAATAATGTCGCATTACAGTCTATTTCTAAATTAATAATATGCTGGCTTATTACCGACTGCGCTTTACTTAAACCGCGCGCAGCAGCTGAAAACGATCCAGCTTCAACGGTAGCCACAAATGCTTGAAGCTGTTCAATACTAAACATATCGCTTTTACCGATACTAAGTAACTAACACATATCTTTATAATGAATGAAAATACAGCCATCGTCATCAACTTAAGAAGTTATTTATATATGAACACAGCAGAACGTATTTTTCAGGCACTAATATTTGAGATGATAGCATTATCTTTTGTTGTACCTGCATCATCTTATTTTGGTGGGTTTGCAACAGGAGAAATGGCAATAGTAGGTATTGGTTTATCAATCTTCGCCATGCTTTGGAATTACATTTACAACATAGTGTTTGATAAAATAGTTGGGCATAACCGAATCGAGCGAGGTTTAGTAACCCGCATTACGCATGCATGTGGCTTTGAGCTGGGTATGTTAGTAATAACGCTGCCAATACTTGCTTGGTATTTAAATATTACATGGCTAGCCGCTACAGCATTAGAAGCTGGCTTTTTAGTTTTTATACTCATATACACGTATATTTTTAATGTGTTGTACGATAAGTACCAACCTTACAAAAGATGGGTTAATAAATCGCAATGTGCTTGATATTTTTAAGTTTATAAAAGCAACGCTGTGGAGTATTGAGATCGTTTTGGCAAAAGCGCAATGGCAATAAATAACGGTAAATGTGGCTTTTAATTAAACCAATTAGCACTGCTCAATTGACTAAGTAGTGCTAATTTACTATTTGTACTATTTACCGGCTAACTGTAATGGGGGTTTACAGTAACTTTTTGCTTTATATATTTAGCCCTTTCAATATGTTCCACACGCTCTCACCACTAGGATGAAGCGCAGCATGATACCGATACGCGTAATATGTAATAGGCACGTAATAATGCTTTTGACTACCTAATAACTAAGTTTAAAAACTTCGTTTTTAAACGCCAGCAAGCTGCGCTTATACAAATGCCCAACAATCAATGTACTTACTACTAAGCGTTGCTTAAAAATAAACCACACTGACTATAACTAGGTGTGCCAAGCAAATGGCACACCTATTTTGTTATGTGGGTATGGGGGCGTTTTCTGCAATAAGCTGTTTAGATTTCAATTCACTCCAAAATTCGCTTGGTATGGTAACTTTCATTGAGGCTACATTAGCTTTAATTTGCTCTGCCGTGCGTGCGCCAGGAATAATTGAGGATACCGTTGAAGGTGCCTCTGCGAATTGCAGTGCAGCTGTTTTAATATCAATCCCATGTTTAGATGCAATGTCGCTTATTGCATTAAACTTTTGCTGCATAGGCCCAGGAATTTTAGGTGAATAATTAAAGCGGTTACGACCGGCTAAAAAACCACCATTAAGCGGAGCACCAATGACTGCTGAAACACCTCGTTTATCAAGCATAGGAAAGGTTTTATCAAGTGCCTGCTTATGATCTAAAATTGAATATTGCAGCGCTAGTAAGCAAATATCAGGGTCTGACATATCAAGCGCTTTATAAATAGCATGAGGTGTATTTACTCCAAAACCCCAGCCTTTAATTATTCCTTCATCACGCATTTTAGTTAACTCAGGAATAGCCCCTTTTACAGCCTGATCAAAATACTTAAGCCAATCATCTCCCATATCACTATTTTGCGGTGATAAATCGTGAATATAAACAATATCAAGTGAGGCGACACCAATACGATGTAACGTGTCTTCTATTGAACGACGCGTACCTGATGCAGAGTAATCATATTTATAATGAAAAGGTGAGTGATCAGCCCAATGCCAACTATTTTCTAGAGGCTCTGCTGAAGGGGTAAGAAGGCGACCTACTTTTGAGGATAAAACATAATCTTCACGCTTTTTGTTTCGAAGTAAATCACCGAAGCGCCTTTCACTTAAACTCAAGCCGTAAAAAGGTGACGTATCAAAATGACGAATACCAGAATCCCATGCTGCATTTAGCATTGTTAAAATTTCTGCATCGCTTGATATAGTATTAAAGCCATTCCCAGCGGCAAGACCGCCTAAGCCCATTCTTGATTCAGGCCGGTAATGCTTAGCGTTAGTAACATCGTTTGTGGGCAGAGCAGCGCTTTTATCTATTGATCCTTTAGTTTGCATAACACTGCCGTTAGACATTTTTACTTTTAATTGTTCAGCCAAAGCTGAAGCACTAAAAATAGAGCCTAAACTTAAAGCAGCGCCTGCTTTAATAAAATTTCTGCGAGATACCATGTAACTATTCTCCTTGAGTAAGGTTAAATATCTACGCTATAAACTAGTATAAATACCAACCAAACTCAAGCGAGAGGAAAGCAATAAATACCAATTAATTCAATAAGATGGTTAAATTAACAAACGCTGAACGCGCACTTAAATTAACATTTTAGAATGATTATTTTCTTTACTCGTACAGTACTTTAATATGCACAAAATAGTGCACTTTAATAGCTTGATAAAAAAGCAAACTTCCAAATTGGTGCACGCCTTAATACTCATTTACACAACATAAAAATGGTTACATTTATTCAAGTGTAAAAATTAGTAAACAAAACCGGAATACATAAAAAGAGTAAATACCAAAGCTTAGTTAATCTCTCTAGCAAAGCGATTGCGGTAACGCTTAGTTAATTTAACCGAACGTAGCTGGTCGCTAATTAAAGTAAATATTGGTGAAGCGTTTGTTTTTACAGGTTTGCCTTGGCCTAAACGGCGTATTTGCCTTTTTACCAGTGCCATAGTGGCAAGCCCTGCAAGGGTTTTATCTTGCCAAGTAACACTGGGTAATACGGCTAGTTGCAGTGGCTCATTTTGCCATTTGTTTGGTAAATTTGGTTGGTATGCAAGCGCAGTGGCAATACCCACGAGGGCCACTCCACTTTCAATCACGTTGTTGGCAATAGATAAGCGACTAATGCCGCCGGTGGTCATTATTGGGATTGATGAGCGGTGGCTAATCGCTTTTGCAAACTCTAAAAAGTATGCTTCGCGGGCAAGTGTGCGTTCGTCACCTGTTTTACCTTGCATGGCAGGGGCTTCGTAGCTACCACCCGAAAGCTCTACAAAATCAACATTGAGTTCATTCAATAAATCCACTACAACTTGCGCGTCACTGGGTTCGAACCCACCACGTTGAAAATCTGCAGAGTTTAACTTTACTGAAACCGAAAAGGTCGGGGAACAAACCGCTTTAATACTGCGGGTTATTTCGAGAAGTAAACGGGCTCTATTTTGTAAACTTCCCCCCCATTTATCGTCGCGCTTATTGGTAAGTGGCGATAAAAACTGGGCAAGTAAATAGCCATGCGCTGCATGTATTTGTACGCCATTAAAACCGGCTTTTTCGGCTTGTAGTGCAGTTTGTGTAAAGCGGGTAATAACATCGTCAATGTCGGTTTGCGTCATTGCCTTTGGTACGCCAAATAAGTGCGAGTGCTTACCCATATTAAGTGCAATACTTGACGCTGATAGAGCCTTTCCACCCATTTTTTTAAATACTTGCCTACCAGGGTGATTAATTTGCATCACCACTTTGCAATTATTTTGCTTTGATAAACGAGCAAGCTCGGCAAAGGCAGTAATATCGGTACTTTGCTCAAGCACAAGGCCACCAGGGCCTGTCATCGCTAAATGATCAACCATTACATTGCCAGTAATAATTAGCCCTGTACCGCCTTTAGCCCATGCGCTATAAACGTTTTTAAGTGCTTGGGAGGGTGTTTGGTCCTCTTGTGCTAGGTTTTCTTCCATAGCGGCTTTGGCAATACGATTTTTTAATACTAAACCACTTGGCAAGGTAAAGGAGGTAAACACAGGGTTGCGCATAATTATTGGCTAATTAAATTGACATTAAAACAACTATAACCTTAAAGTTAGCTTGAAGGTCAACCTACTAAGTTTATGTAAAGTGGAGTTATTATTAGTTATGAAAATAGGCGAACTTGCAAAACTTACCAACATACCTGCCAGCACTATTCGTTTTTACGAAAGCAAAGGGTTATTAACACCAACCACTCGCAGTGCTAATGGTTATAGGCTGTACACCCAACAAAACTTAGAAAAACTGCAATTAATTAAATTTTCACAAAGCTTGGGTTTTTCACTCAACGAAATACCTTTATTACGTAACGAAAACGGCGAGCTAAACCACACAGTAATAATCGAACGTTTAGAAAAAAAACAAAAAGAAGCTGACATTTTGATTGAGAAAATGCAGAAAAAGTCACAGCGTATTGGCAGTTTAACTGCGTTACTAAACTCTTATTGGGATAAAGGCGAATGCCTGCCAGAAAGTAAATTAAATGAATTACTAGAAGTGATGGATTACAAATAAACTAATACAGCTTATTCAGGGCCTGTTTATCTTTTGAGGTTAAATTTGCAGCAGACTGTTTGGTATTTAGGCAAGGCAGAGTCTATGTAGTGTGGTTATTCCCCATAAACAGACGATAACGTAGTATAAATGCCAAACATGCGCTGCCCGAAGGGTTCTGCCTAGGGGCAATTTACTCTTTGTAGCTCGGTTTTTACTTATTATTACATGGATGTAAGCCATTAGAATAACGCAGGAGCAGTTATCGAGCCCACTAAATTACAAACCTCGCGCCGCGATTAAATAGCCCCTAGATTGAACAAATTTTATCCTGAGAGGTCAACAAGCCCCAGTAAGCTGTATTTTATTTATGTTACTTAAGCTTTTTAATGCCAATTAACACACAGATGGCACCGCCAATAATACCCGCCCATGCTTCTATTGGTGTATCACCACTAAATGCACGGCTTAGCTGCGAAGCCGCCGCATCATACACGTCATATCCCCACATAATTAAAGCGATACCTATAACGATTAAAACAATACCTATAATCTTATTATTCATAAACACCTCTGGTTTCTAACGTACATTATTTAACATACTTAATTGAAAACACTTAATAAATCTAATCAAGCTCTAGCTGCGCACGTTCAACGCTCTCACTAGGTAACTCTTTTTGTACCGATACACCAAGCTCTTTAAACTCTGATGCTTGTTTAATTAAATTACCTTTACCACGGTATAATTGCGAGAACGCTTTGTCGTAACTTTCTTTCGCTTTATCAAGCTGCTTACCTACGCCTTCCATACTTAATAAAAAACCATTGAGCTTGTTATAAAAACGCTCAGCCCGATTTGCCAGCTCTTTTGAGTATTTGGTTTGCTCTTCAAAACGCCAAAGCTGTTTAACAATATTTAAACTAGTAAGCAAGGTAGTAGGTGTAGCTACCAGTATATTTTTTTCGATTGCTTGTTGGTAAATATCACTTTGATATTTAAGTGCTTCTACAAAAGCTGATTCTATTGGTACAAACATAACCACAACTTCAGGCGAATTAAGCCCTGGTAAACGGTCGTACGATTTACTCGCAAGCTCATTAATACGTGCTGTAACGGCGTTTACATGCTCTTTAATTGCTTGATTAGCATCTAGCTCATTTTCAGCGTTCACATAGCGTGTATAAGCATTTAATGATGTTTTAGCATCAATGACTAAGTGGCGGCCTTGTGGTAAGTAAACAACTACATCAGGGCGTAAGCGGCCATCTTCAGTGTTAAACGACACTTCGCGCTTATAATCAACGCCAGCACGTAAGCCAGCGCTATCTAAGACGTTTTCGAGCATGAGTTCGCCCCAATTACCTTGGGTTTTCTTTTGCCCTTGTAACGCGTTGCTGAGCTTGTCGGCTTGATCTGTTATAGCTTGGCTTTTAGCTTGCAAATGCAATAGCTCGGTTTTAAGCGCGGTTCGTTGTTTTATGTCTTCAACATGTATTGATTCCATTTTTTCTCTAAAGCCTTTTAGCTCGCCTTGAACCGGTTTTAATAATTGTTCAATGCTTTCTTGATTTAAGGTTTTAAAGCTTTGTGATTTTTCTTCTAGAATCTTATTGGCTAGGTTTTCAAATTCTTTTTTGAGCATATTTTTACTTTGCTCAATTTGCGCGAGTTGCTCGGTAAAGCTTTGTTGTTTTTGCTCAAGGGTGGTGCGCATATTATTATATTCAACATCGCGTTGATTATATTGCTCACGAAGCGCTGCAAGCTCGCCTTCGGCTTTACGCCAAAAGTGATTGTATTGAATGCTTTGTTTTTCTTGTTCGCTAAAACGCGTTTTAAAATGCTGGGCTTCATCGCGCTGTTCTTGGTGAGTATGTTCTAGCAGTTCGTGATCTTCTTGCAAGGCACTATATTGCAGCCCTTTATTATCAAATTGATTTTGTAATAGGGAAAGCTGTTGCTGCTGTTCGCTTATTTGTAGATGTAGCTTTTTGCGAAGCTGTGTTGATACAACGCTGTAAAATACAACGCCTAACGCAACACCAGCACCGGCGCTTAGCCAATCAATATTAGTGAGTACTTGAGTGAGCATAAAATAAACTTATAAAATTTAGAGACATGCCATCATAACCAATAACAAGCAATAGAAGTAGGGGAGCAAATAAATTACAGACATAAAAAAACCAGCTCAAAATAAGCTGGTCAAATATTACTAAATTAAGTAATCAAAGGGAAAATCAACATGTGCCCGAGTAAGCTGCAACTTAATACATAATCACCAAAATAACTAATATTACTG
>NZ_WTKW01000129.1:0-11190 GCF_011378745.1 Pseudoalteromonas sp. Z1A6 | reverse complement strand
AACTTAAAAAGTTAGGGTTTTGTTTTTTAAGAGCCATTAAATAGGAAGGCGAGCTCGCGCAACCACACTATCTGGCATTTTTTGCGCTAACTTAGTCAGCGCTCGCTCAATTTTTTTATGAGTCGCTTTATCTGCGACCATAGAATTAAATAGCCAACGGTATGCATCTTCAAAATCACGCGGGCTGCCATAGCCATCATTAAATAATTTAACCAAACGTAGTTGTGCTTTTAAATTGCCTTGCGACGACGCTTCACGCAAATACGTAATTGCCATTGCTTTATCTTGCTGAACTAAACGCCCGGTGTCGTAGTAACGCCCTAACTGCTCTAGCGCTGCCGCTAAGCCTTGTTCAGCCGCTTTTCGCATGTAATACACACCTAACTCTACATTACGATCCACGCACACGTTATAAGCCAGCATATCGCCGTATAAAAATTGATAAGACGGCAATGCCATTTTATTGGCTCGTGCTTCTATATCTTGCACTAACTGGCAATCATCTGCCTTCACCCGCGCTAAATGCGTATTTTTATTTATTAACGCAATTAGCTCAGATTCTGTATACAGCGGTACAGCAGCAGGGCTTTCTGTAGCTAAGCTGTTGGTTGCTATAAATAAAGACAGCGGAATTAATGAAAGCCTTAATACGCAATTACGGTAAAATAAACGCATGCTCACCACTTATAAAAATAAACTTATTAAAATATATACAAAGATCGTTCCAAGGTGAATTTTAGATACAAAAAAAGCTGCACTAGGCAGCTTTTTTTAATCTAATGGTAATTACGCAAACGGGTTGCGAAGTACCATAGTTTCTACGCGGTCTGGACCTGTAGAAATAATATCAATTGGAACACCCGTAATTTCTTCAATACGCTTGATGTAGTCAATCGCAGCTTTTGGTAAACCGTCAAGACTCGTTACACCAACAGTGTTTTCTGACCAACCTGGCATTTCTTCGTATACTGGCGTTACTTTATCGTAACCTTCAGCTGCTAATGGTGTTACGTTAGTAACTGTGCCATCTTCAAGCTTGTAACCAATACAGATTTTAAGCGTTTCTAAGCCGTCTAAAACATCAAGCTTAGTTAAACAAAAACCTGAAATACTGTTGATTTGAACCGCACGGCGCATAGCCACTGCATCTAACCAACCAGTACGACGAAGTCGACCTGTTGTAGCGCCAAACTCATGGCCTTTATCACCTAAGTGCTTACCAACTGGATCTTGTTTCTCAAGACCGTCGTAAAGCTCTGTAGGGAAAGGACCTGAACCAACACGTGTAGTGTACGCTTTAATAATACCTAAAACGTAATCAAGGTTTAATGGACCAAAACCTGCACCAGTCGCAACGCCACCAGCTGTAGTATTTGAAGATGTTACATAAGGGTAAGTACCGTGATCGATATCAAGTAACGTACCTTGTGCACCTTCAAATAAAATGTTTTCGCCTGCTAAACGCGTTTGATCTAAAAGCTCAGTTACATCTACAACCATTGCTTTTAAGATATCAGCAACAGCCATTGCATCATCAAACGTTTTTTGGAAATCTACAGCGTCTACTTTGTAGTAGTTAACTAAAGTGAAGTTATGGTATTCAAGAACTTCTTTTAATTTAGCTGCAAATAATTCAGGATTAAATAAATCGCCTACGCGTAAACCACGGCGAGCCACTTTATCTTCGTACGCAGGACCGATACCACGGCCAGTTGTACCAATTGGCTTATCGCCACGAGCAGTTTCGCGGGCTACATCTAATGCAACATGGAAAGGCAAGATTAGCGGACATGCTTCACTTATTAAAAGACGCTCACGTACTGGTACGCCGCGTTCTTCAAGCATGCCAATTTCTCTCATTAGCGCTTCTGGTGATAAAACTACACCATTACCAATCACACATTTAACATTGTCACGTAATACACCCGATGGAATAAGGTGTAGAACCGTCTTTTCACCTTCGATAACTAAAGTATGACCCGCATTGTGGCCACCTTGATAACGAACTACTAAAGATGCTTTGTCTGTAAGGAGATCAACTACCTTACCCTTTCCTTCGTCACCCCATTGGGTGCCTAATACAACAACGTTTTTACCCATCGTAAATTCACTTAGAGAAAATTAGGACGAGATTTTACCAGAAAACTAAAGTAAAGATCACCCCTGTTCAGCTTATTTTTTCTGCGCGCATTTGTTATATCCAAATATTAGCTAATAACCACATAAATAACAGTGATTTAAAGCACTAGACTGTGTTTAACAAAAAGCCCCGCAAATGCGAGGCTTTTTAACTTCTAAATAATTAACGTAAAACCTATTGAGCTTTAGCGCCTTTCATATATTGGAAGAAGTCGCTATCTGGTGAAAGCACCATAACGTCTTGCTTATTTTTAAAAGTCTTTTTGTAAGCCTCAAGCGAACGCACAAAACTAAAGAACTCAGGGTCTTTGTTATACGCGCTTGCATAGATGCCTGCGGCATCAGCATCGCCTTGACCACGTACAGAACGCGCATTACGCTCTGCATCGGCAAGCATTACTGTTACACGACGGTCAACACCCGCACGAATAGTCTCGGCTTTTTCCTGACCTTCAGAACGATGCTCTTTTGCAACAGCAGTACGCTCAGCGCGCATACGTTGGTAAATAGAGCTACTCACTTCTTGTGGTAGGTTAATTTGCTTAACACGTACGTCTAGCACCTCAATACCAAGCTCACGTGCACTTTCAGAAGCTTGTACTAACGCTTCTTCCATCAACTCGCTACGCTCACCCGATACAATTTCGCGAATTGTACGTGTACCAAAGTTTGTACGAAGACCATTATTTACTTTTTGTTTAAGTAGCGTTTCAGCATATTGCTTATCGCCACGGGCACGTAAGTAAAAAGCGCTAAAGTCATTAACACGCCATTTTACAAACGAATCAACAATTAAGTCTTTTTTCTCACTAGTAACAAAGCGGTCCGGCGCACCATCTAGCGTTTGAATACGTGCATCAATACGACGTACTTGGCTAAAAAATGGCACCTTAAATTGTAGGCCTGGGCCATATACAATCGCTTGATCGTCGCTGTCTTTTTGTACTTTACTGAATAACATTACAATTGCTTTTTGCCCTTCAGGTACAACAAATACCGATGAAAAAGACATAACAATGGCAGCTAATAGTATTACTAAACTAAAGTTTTTCATTATGATTATCTCCCATCATTGAAGCGGTCGTTGTTAAAGCGGTCATTGCCACTATTAACAGAGCTATTGCGCGACGTATTTACTTTATTGCGTAAATCTTGAATATCACTAGAGCTTGGAAGTGCAACACGTGTTGCTGTCCCTTGCTTATCCATGATCTTATCAAGTGGTAAATAAAGCATATTATTACCGCCTTTAACATCAACCAATATTTTAGAACTACTCCCTAACACTTCTTCCATTGCATCAATGTATAAGCGCTCACGAGTAACTTCTTTAGCTGCTTGATATTCAGGTAATAGCTTTTCAAAACGAGCTACTTCACCTTGTGCTTCTAATGTAATACGCTCTTGGTAACCTTCCGCTTCTTGAGTCATACGCGTTACTTGACCACGAGCACGCGGTTCAATTTCACGAGCATATGCTTCTGCTTCACGAATGAAACGTTCTTCATCTTCTTGTGCAGCAATCGCATCATCAAATGCATCTTTAACTTCAGTTGGCGGACGAGAGTCTTTAAAGTTCACGTCAGTAACAATTAAACCTAAGTTATATGGTTCGATAATCTTATTAAGCTCATCCCATGTATTTTGACGAACAACCTCACGGCCATTAGTTAATACTTGGTCCATTTTTGCATGGCCCACAACGTAACGTAGTGCACTATCTAGTGCTTCTTCTAAGCTACTATCAGCGTTAGTTACGCTAAATTCATAAAGGTATGGGTCAATAACACGGTATTGCACCTGAAACTCAACGCTCACTACGTTTTCGTCTTCAGTAAGCATAAAACCAGAAGCCGATAATGAACGAACTGCTTCAATATCTACTGGGATTACCGTTTCAATAAACGTCATTTTCCAACGCAGACCAGGATCAGCAATTCGGTCATATTTACCAAATTGAAGAACCACACCACGCTCGGCTTCTTTAACCGTATAAATACCACTTAACGCCCATACAATAACGGCGATAATAAGTATGAATGAAATACCGGCTCCGCCAAGTCCACCGCCGCTACCATTGCCGGATTTTTTCCCGCCAAATAAGCCACCGAACTTGTTACTAAACTTGCGGAACACCTCGTCTAAATCAGGTGGGCCTTGATCACGTCCGCCTTTATTATTCCACGGATCTTTGTCATTGCCATTATTACCCGGTTCATTCCAGGCCATAGCTATACTCCATTGTTATCTAAATAAATTAGGAAATTGTGTTAAATCTAACAAATCTACCGCGTTTCTCATACAAAAACCGACATTAAAACGTCAATTTTTAATTACGGTTGATAAAACCAGCAATTTCAGGACCAAATTCTTTAATTAAACGATTCCACTCAACCATTGGCATTCTAACATCTAACAGCCAATTACCTTGCTCATCAAATCGCTCTTCATGTACTGCATTTAAACTAAACAATGCAGCCCTTAGGCGACCATACAATGGCGTAAGAAATAATGTTTCGTTAAACATCTTCTTAGCAAGCAGTTCACTAATAGCCTCACTAAGTAATTCACACCCTTCACCAGTCTGAGCGCTAAGCCATACTCTTATAGGTTGGCCTTCGTCATCTCGATCAATACGTGGGCTTACGTTATCCAGCGCATCAATTTTATTATAAATTAATAGCTGTGGTACTTCATCGGCTTCAATTTCTTTAAGCACCGATTGTACTTGTTCAATATTTTCTTGAAGACGAGAGTCTGCTGCGTCAATTACATGTAACTGTAAATCAGCTTCACGAGTTTCAGTTAGCGTTGCTTTAAAAGCAGCAACTAAGTCGTGCGGTAAATGACGAATAAAGCCCACTGTATCAGCCAAGATAACAGGACCAACATCACCTAATTCAAGCTTACGTAGAGTCGGGTCAAGCGTTGCAAACAACTGATCGGCCGCGTATACATCTGAATTCGTAATTCGATTAAATAATGTAGATTTACCCGCATTGGTATAGCCAACTAACGATACCGTAGGTATTTCGTTACGAGTACGAGCTCGCCTACCTTGTTCGCGTTGCACTGCTACTTTAGCTAAACGCGCACGGATATTTTGAATTCGGGCACGAAGTAATCGTCTATCTGTTTCAAGTTGGGTTTCACCAGGTCCACGTAAACCAATCCCGCCTTTTTGGCGTTCAAGATGGGTCCAGCCCCGAATTAATCGAGTCGACATATGGCGAAGTTGTGCCAATTCAACCTGCAGCTTACCCTCATGGGTACGTGCACGTTGGGCAAAAATATCAAGAATTAGCGTCGTTCTATCAAGCACACGACACTGACAAACACGCTCTAAATTACGCTCTTGTGACGGCCTGAGTTGATGATTGAAAATTACGACATCTGCATTGTGGATTTTGACAATCTCAGCTATTTCTTCTGCTTTACCGGTACCGACGAATAGTTTCGGATGTGGTGCTTGACGGCTGCCTTGCACAACCGCCAAACTACTAACACCAGCAGAAGATACCAACATTTCTAATTCATGAAGATCTTCACGATCCCCTTCTTTAGGTAAGTCGATATGAACTAAAATTGCCTGTTCGCCGGATTCATAGCGGTCAAACAAACATTATGCTCCTAATTAAAAGTTACCAGCTTCTGGTTCTTCAGTGTCTTCACTCCCTTGAACTGCTTGGAAGTTAACTGCGCGAGCAGGGACAACTGTTGAAATTGCATGCTTATAAACCATTTGATTTACGGTGTTCTCTAGTAAAATAACAAATTGGTCAAATGACTGAATTTTGCCTTGTAATTTTATGCCATTTACCAAAAAGATTGATACTGGAATGCGCTCACGTCGTAGTGCATTCAAAAATGGGTCTTGTAACGATTGGCCTTTTGCCATGTTATTGTTCCTTCGTTCTAGGTGTTATTATAATTAAGTGGCTGAACTTATTTGATAAAAAACAATATTCAACTACTACTAGCTTAGCGAACTTACTACACGATGCAAGTTTTCTTCGTCACCCGTTGTTAACCAAGTAACATCAGGCCAGCTACGAAGCCACGTTAACTGACGTTTTGCCAATTGACGTGTTGCTGCGATGCCACGAAAAACCATTTCATCATGGCTTGTTTCACCCGCAAGGTAATCCCACATTTGTCTATAACCAACACAACGAATAGAAGGCATATTGGGGTGTAAATCCTTACGTAGATATAGGGTCGAAACTTCATTTTCAAACCCCTGATCAATCATTATTTTAAACCTTTCTTCAATTCGGCGATGTAATTCGCTACGTTCTTGCGGTGCAATCGCAAATTGATGAAAAGTATAAGGTAAAGCCGGCTGTTTTTGCTTTTGCAACTCAGTCATGGTCTTACCAGTTAACCTGTAAACCTCTAAAGCTCGATTAATTCTTTGTGAGTCATTCTCACTTATTTTTTCGGCTGCTTTTGGGTCAACTTTAACTAATTCTTTATATAAATGAGGCCAGCCAAATTCTTTAGCTTGTGCTTCTAGCTCTGATCTTATTACTGTATCTGCTTCAGGCAAAGGCGATAAACCATCAATTAAAGATTTAAAGTACAACATTGTACCTCCAACCAATACAGGCACTTTACCTTGTCTATGAAATTCGTCAATTTTTTGTACTGCATCGCGCCTAAAATCAGCAACTGAATATGTTTCACTCGGGTCAAGTAAGTCGATCAGATGATGCGGAGCTTTAGCAAGTTCTTCTGCATCGGGTTTTGCAGTACCAATGTTCATATCTTTATACACTAACGCTGAATCAACGCTGATTATTTCTGTATTTAAATGCTCGCACAGTGAGATTGCCAATGCTGTTTTACCAGCAGCAGTTGGACCCATTAAAAATATGACTGGTAAATTACTCAACACTGATACCTTAATCTAATTGCATTAAATAGTGATTTAGCTCTATTTTAACTGCTTTTTCGCGTAAGCGTTCAATAGTTTGCGGATTATTTTGTAAGCGCATTTGTTGCGCTAAAAACACATTGCTTAAATAAAACCGGGGAGGTACACATTTTATCTGCCACTCTAACCAATTCTCTATATTTTCAAGATCTGCTTTACACCCATCAAGTAGCTCACCTATCGCTGTACTTACATCAAGTAAATATAAGCACGCTGGCAATTTTTTAACCATTACAAACTGTTTTTCTATTACGAGTTCAAAACCAAGTAAAGTAAACCACGATTGCTGAGCTTCTATAAGTAAGCAATCTTCTTTTGATAAGTTTACTCTTACGGGCAGCAAAAGGGCTTTCCCTTCTAAACTTCCGGACTCTTTAATTTGATTATGCCAATCATCTACCAATGCATATTTGAAATGTGAGCAATACAATTGCTGCTCAACACTAAATACACACGCACCTTCATTAACACTGATGATTGAAACTGTCTTTAAAACATTATGCGCAGACTCTAACTGGTGTTGTGCTACGGGTATGTTTGCTACATTATCAAAATGCGCAGCGTGTTGCTCACTCACACCTTGATAAAACGCGTTTACATCATGATGGCTCGTACTTGGTGTAGCCCGATATCCCCCATTACCTCCACCAGTTCTAGTGCCTGATGATGAGCTACCAGCACTTCCAGAATAAGAGGGCTGTAATTGCGATTTAGGGTAATCAAACACGGCTTCGCTCTGAATATTATTAGCAATGCTATGCGTTGTTCTCATGGACGCTGGCGAGGACTCAGTTTCGGTGTTCACCGGTGCATTACTAAATTCGCCTTGCAGTGGTACTACTACCTGCTTAATCGCTTGCAATATAAAATCATGAATTAAGCGCCCTTGATGAAAGCGCACTTCATGCTTAGCTGGATGAACATTTACATCAACCTGGCGAGGGTCTATATCAATATAAATGACAAAACCGGGTAATTCTTGTGTTCCACTTACTTCTTCAAATGCTTGGCGTATAGCATGCAGAATAAGTTTATCGCGCATCATACGATTATTAACATAAGTATACTGAGTCGTATTAGCTGAACCTACAGGCAGTACCCAACCATGCAGCTGTAAGCCACCCTCTCCTGATTGAATATGCAGACCTTGCTCAGCAAAAGCCTTACCTGCAACTTGCGCTACACGTGTAATAGCCTGAGAGGGATCTGTCTTCGCACGATACTGCCTTACTACTTTTTCGTTGTGAGTTAGTGTAATAGAGACATCAAAGCGACTAAGCGCAATACGCTTTATCAACTCATCAATGTGGCTAAATTCAGTCTTTTCGGTGCGTAAAAACTTACGCCTTGCTGGGGTATTAAAAAATAAATCTTTTACTTCAATCGTTGTGCCATCAGGGTGCGCTACAGGCTTTACTTGCACGGCCATATCGCGACCTTCTGCAAATGCTTGCCAGGCTGCTTCTTGCTCTTTAGGTTTTGAGCTCAGCGTTAAACGCGATACAGAGCTAATTGACGCAAGCGCTTCGCCCCTAAAACCAAGTGAACAAATATTTTCAAGGTCATCTAGAGATTTTAATTTACTCGTAGCGTGACGAGAAAGTGCAAGCGTTAGCTCATCTTTACTTATCCCTGAGCCGTTGTCGCGAATACGAATAAGCTTATGACCACCACGCTCTATATCTATTTGAATACGTGTAGCGCCAGCATCTAAACTGTTTTCGACCAACTCTTTTACTACCGACGCTGGGCGCTCTACCACTTCGCCTGCGGCAATTTGGTTAGCTAAACGCGCGGGTAATATTTCAATATTCATTAATTTCCTAACAGATATATTTTAGTGATGATTTAGCTTTGCGGTATATCGAGCTCTTGCCCAATAAATAAAGTATTAGAGCTAAGCTTATTAACTTGTTTTAATTTAGTGACCGTAATGCCATAGCGACTCGCTAACATACTTAAAGACTCACCCGGGCGGACTTTATGCTTTGTTGGATATTGCGATTTTAATTTGGCAAATAAAGAATCATCGGGTGGATTTTTTAAATAATAATTTTTAATTGAAGTAAATATAGCTTTAGCCAAACGCTCTTGATGGTTAGCACTTTTAAGCAGCTTTTCTTCTCGTGGGTTAGATATAAACCCTGTTTCTACTAAAATTGATGGGATATCTGGTGATTTAAGTACAGCAAGACTCGCATGTTGGGGATCTTTTTTATGCAGCTTAGCAACTTTACGTAGCTCTTTAACCACTTCGTCAGCTACGTTTAAGCCGGTTTTCATAGAGTGATCCATCGACATATCAAGTAATGCTTGCGCTAAATATTTTTCGTTAGCGGCATCTTTCATTACATCCGCAGCGCCACCTAAAAGCTCAGAGTGCTTTTCTTTATCTTCTATCCATTTACCTATCTCTGAATTAGCACGCCTTAACGACAACACCCAAACAGAGGCACCATTTGGTCCCGGGCTCGTAAATGCATCAGCATGAATAGAGACAAAAAAGTCGGCCTTTTTTTCACGAGCACGATTGGTACGCGTATTAAGTTTTACAAAGTAGTCACCGCTTCGTACCATGCGCGAAATCATCCCACGTTCGCCATCAATCATGCGCTCTAAACGTTTTGCAATTTGCAGTGTTACTGTTTTTTCGTACGTGCCAGATGGACCAATTGAACCTGGATCTTCGCCGCCATGACCCGCATCAATTGCAATCACAATATCGCGCTCTTGGCTTAACTGGCGGTTTTTAGCTGCTGTTTGAGCAGGAGAAACAACTGTGGCAGCTTGGCTTTTATTGTATAAATCAACAACGAGCCTGTTTTTATAAGGGCCTGTAGGCGCTAAAGCAAATACAACTGGCTTTACTGGTGCGTTTAATTCAAACACTAACCGAACACTGTGCTTATTTTTAGGTTTTGAGTAGCGTAGCTTGCTCACTATTTGATGTTTTGGTGGTACACCTGGTAGTATTTTTAATTCACTAGTGTTTTCTAAATCAATTACTAAGCGGCTTGGGTTTTTAAGCATGAAATAGCTAAAGTCAGGCTTATCATTTAAATCAAATACCACACGCGTACTATCAGGGGACGGCCATACGCGTACACTATTAATTGTATTTTTGGCCCACAGCGGCAAGCTTATGGTAATAACCATAAGGTAAATAAAGAGTTTAACTACACCTCGGCTCATTTGATAATTACTGCCTTAACTATATTATTATTTGTTATTTAGTTTTTCGACAATTGCTACACCACGCTCACTGGCGCTATTAATAACAATTTTACGTTCGTTACCCATATAGCTTAGAGTAATATCTAAATCAGGCACAGGAATAAATTCACCACCTTTTTCTGGCCACTCAACAACGCAAATTGCATCTGGTGAAAAATAATCGCGTATTCCCATGTATTCTAGTTCTTCAGGGTCACCTAAGCGGTATAAATCAAAATGATAAACATTTGCGCGCTCGAGTTCATAAGGTTCAACAAGTGTATACGTTGGGCTTTTAACTTTGCCTGTATGTCCAAAGCCTTGCACTACACCTCGAGTAAACGTTGTTTTACCAGCGCCTAAATCACCATGTAAATAAATAACCGCACCTTGCTCTATAATATCAGCAACGCAATTACCCATTGCGACCGTGGCTACTTCATCAGTCAAATGAAATTCAAAACTACGCGTCATTACTACCTCAAAAATTCATTCAAAAGCGCATATTTGCTAATCATACCAGAATATTAATTTAAGGCGATAAATTGAGGTTTTAGACATAAAAAAACAGATAAGCTGATAATGAAAGTTGTGTATGGATGTCTATTTTCGATACTTTGAAACTGTATTATTGTAATAAAATAAGGTAAGTGAGTTCTCAGACTAAAAGACTGTAAAAGAAAAGTAACACCACGAATTAGATGACCCCATATTGGCATTAAATTAACTGAGATATGTAAGTTTATTATCTAACTTCTTCTGATTCAGCAGATGGTTCTGCTAGCAAAAAAGTAACTGGTAAATGAAACTCTCACTACTCCCCAAGATAACTTTGTATTTTCAGATAGAAGACTAATCCAGGTGACCCGCTCATCCTAGTTTACTGTTTGCAGGTGCTTTAA
>NZ_WTKW01000128.1:0-11199 GCF_011378745.1 Pseudoalteromonas sp. Z1A6 | reverse complement strand
AAACCCGCCTAAGCGGGTTTTTAAACAAACTCTAAAAATTATACAGCTTGTTGAATAATCACGTTGTCTGCTTTTTTAGTGTAAGCAGGCATACGGTGGAAGTTCAAGTAACGGTATGTATCTGACGCCGTTGCATTGATCTTCGCAGCATACTCTTGGTACTCAGCAACTGTTGGTAATTTACCAATGATTGCAGCAATTGCAGCAAGCTCAGATGATGCTAAGAATACGTTTGCGCCATTACCTAAACGGTTAGGGAAGTTACGTGTAGAGGTAGACACAACTGTTGCTTTATCTGCAACACGTGCTTGGTTACCCATACATAGTGAACAACCTGGAGTTTCGATACGTGCGCCAACACGACCAAAAATACCATAGTAACCTTCTTCTGTAAGTTGGTCTTTGTCCATCTTAGTAGGTGGAGCAACCCAAAGCTGAGTCGGAAGTTGACCTTTAAAGCCATCAAGCAACTTACCAGCAGCACGGAAGTGACCAATGTTAGTCATACAAGAACCGATGAATACTTCATCAATTTTCTCGCCAGCAACATCAGAAAGAAGACGCGCATCATCTGGGTCATTTGGAGCACAAAGAACAGGTTCTTTAATCTCAGCTAAATCAATTTCAACGATATGCTTGTACTCTGCATCAGCGTCAGCTTCCATTAGTTCTGGGTTAGCTAACCAATCTTGCATTGCAGTAATACGACGTTCAATCGTACGTACATCGCCGTAACCTTCAGAAATCATCCACTTAAGCATAACAATGTTTGACTCAAGGTATTCAGAGATAGACTCTTTAGATAACTTAACAGTACAACCTGCTGCCGAACGCTCTGCAGATGCATCTGATAATTCAAACGCTTGCTCAACAGTTAGGTGCTCAACGCCTTCAATTTCTAGTACGCGACCAGAGAATTCGTTAATTTTACCTTTTTTCTCAACTGTTAATAAACCTTGTTTGATACCGTAGTAAGGGATTGCATGAACAAGGTCACGTAGAGTGATACCTGGTTGCATTTCGCCTTTAAAACGAACCAAAATAGATTCAGGCATATCAAGTGGCATAACACCGGTTGCTGCTGCGAATGCTACTGCACCCGAACCTGCTGGGAATGAAATACCTAATGGGAAACGTGTATGTGAATCACCACCAGTACCTACGGTATCTGGTAATAACATACGGTTTAACCACGAGTGAATAATACCATCACCTGGACGAAGTGAAACACCGCCACGGTTCATGATGAAATCAGGAAGCGTATGGTGAGTGCTTACATCGATAGGCTTAGGATAAGCTGATGTATGACAGAATGACTGCATTGTTAAATCTGCAGAGAAACCTAAACATGCTAGATCTTTAAGTTCATCACGTGTCATAGGACCTGTTGTATCTTGCGAACCAACAGTTGTCATTTTAGGCTCACAGTACTGACCTGGGCGAATACCTGCAACGTTACATGCTTTACCAACCATTTTTTGCGCTAGTGTGAAGCCTTTATCAGAAACTTCTGTTGCTGTTGGTACTTTAAATGTATCAGTTGCACCTAAGCCAAGAGATGTACGCGCTTTATCAGTTAAACCACGACCGATAATTAGTGGAATACGACCACCAGCACGAACTTCATCTAAAATCACATCAGATTTAAGCTCAAAAGTAGAAATCACTTTATCAGTACCATGTTGCTTAACAACACCTTCGTACGGATAAATGTCGATTTGCTCGCCCATGTTGAGTTCATCAACATTTAATTCGATTGGTAATGCGCCTGAATCTTCCATTGTGTTGAAGAAGATTGGAGCAATTTTATTACCTAAACATACACCGCCAACACGCTTGTTTGGTACAAACGGGATATCATCGCCCATAAACCAAAGTACAGAGTTAGTTGCAGACTTACGAGAAGAACCCGTACCAACAACATCACCTACGTAAGCAAGTGGTAAACCTTTAGTTTTTAATTCTTCAATCTGAGTAATTGGACCTACTTCGCCCGCTTTATCAGGTGTAATACCATCGCGTTCAATTTTTAGCATTGCTAAAGCATGAAGTGGGATATCTGGACGAGACCATGCATCTGGTGCAGGAGACAAGTCATCAGTATTTGTTTCGCCAGTTACTTTAAATACAGTAACTGAAATCTTTTCAGCAACAGCTGGTTTATTAGTAAACCATTCTGCATTTGCCCAAGACTCAATAATTTGCTTAGCGAATGTATTACCTGCTTTTGCTTTTTCTTCTACATCGTAGAACGCATCAAACATAAGTAATGTATTTGAAAGGCCTTTAACTACGATTGGTGCAAGTGTTTCGTCATCAAGTAGGTCAATCATTGGTGCGATATTGTAACCGCCCAACATTGTACCTAATAATTCTGCCGCTTTTTCTTTAGAAACAAGTGGAGAATTAGTTTCACCTTTAGCTACAGCTGCTAAGAAGCCCGCTTTAATGTAAGCAGCATCATCAACACCTGCTGGTATACGCTGAATGAACAAATCTAAAATGAATTCTTCTTCACCTGCAGGTGGAGTTTTGATTAATTCAATAAGATCAGCAGTTTGCTGAGCATCTAATGGCGCTGGTACGATACCTAACGCGGCACGTTCTTCTACGTGTTTACGATATTCTTGTAGCACAATATTGCCCTCTTGGTGACGTGAAAGTATCCGGTAGCGCTTCAAGCGCAAATAAGTTACCCAATACTTATAGTATTCTAACGCGTAATTATAAAGCTTTTATGGATAGATGAAAATCCATCCAGTTACGCAACTGATTATACCGATTATAAATACTATGAATAGTGGTTGTAGTAAAAACTATTTTCATGAATACTTGTTAAGTAAGAATCATTACCATTAACCAATATTAATTTATTACAGGCATAAAAAAACCCAGCACTTGGCTGGGTTTTTATTACAAACTATTTAATTAACGTAAAACTTTAACGTTTTTGATAGTTTTGATATGCGCTTCTACACGACGGTTCTCTGCGTTTGCAGCTTTAGTGTTTGCATCATTTTTAAGACGCTCTTCACCTAAACCAACTGTAGTAATACGGTCTTTAGCAATGCCATCAGAAACTAATTGCTTAGCTACTGCATCAGCACGTTTTTTAGATAACCATTTGTTGTAAGTTGCTTTACCTACAGAAGAAGTGTGACCTTCTAAAAGTACTGTTGTATCTGGGTACTCTTTTAAGAATGCAGATACTTTTTCAATATCGTTTAAGTACTGAGTAGATACTGCTGAAGCATTGTTAGGGAAAGTCACTAATAAGCTTACAGTTACTTCTTTATCTTCATATAAAGTACAACCAGTGCCATCAACTGCATCAGTCATAGGCGTGTTAGCACACTTATCATCTGCATCAGGAATGTTGTCGTTGTCGCTATCTGTAGGAGCTACAGCTACTTCAATTACCTTAGGCTCTGGAGCTGGTTTAACTGGCTCTACAGGAGCTGAATTTTGGCCAAATAAGTAGTTAATACCAATTTTAGCGCCTACATCTGTGTAACCACGGTCAAGACCTTGGTATACAGCTGTTTCAGCATTTACAAATAAGCCATCTGTAATGAAATGTTGGTAACCAACACCTGCATTTAAGAATGTGTTGTCATCTACTACGTCCATTTCTTTAATACCGAAAAGACCGTAGAAAGGACCACCATTTAAATGGTAAAGAGCATCAATACCGTAACGCTCGCCATCAATACTGTTGCGGTTGCCAGCAACTTTATCAAAAGCATTAAAATCCATATCTGCATATTCAAGACGTGCGCTCCAGTAATCACTGAAACGGTAACCGGCTTCAACACCCCAGCCAGTTGATTCATTTACGTCAAGACCAGCTTGAGCACGCATGTTTTTCCAAGATGCGTCATAGTAGTCGCCAAATGCGCCAATGTAGAAACCTTCTTCTTTATCAGCAGCGAATGTAGATGCGCTAGTTGCAGCCAACGCGATTGCAATTGTAAGTGATTTTAATTTCATTGTTTTCTTCCCATTTGAACAATTTTAAATTGTAGCTAATCGATACTAGCTCAATCAGTTTTATATAGACTAACTGAGCCTTTGTTAATCAATACTTAACGAAAAATAAAGTTTATAACTTTTTTCTATGCCCAGTCACAACACACATCCACTTACTATAGGCGAAATTAAAACTTTATTGAAAAATAAATATAGTAGTTTTTTGTAAATTAGTACTTAGCAAGGAATGTAAGAGCAATTAAATTAAATGCACTTATAAATGTAAATGCAAAGAAACATTGCTTGGCTTTAATTCGGCGCATAATACCACCAGAATTAACATTCCCCTAGATATATGCGCATGTTTGATTAAAAAATGACTCTTTTTAATCATGTGGTTATATTTAAAGTTAAGAGTTAAGTACCACAAAAAGTCTGGTAATCATTATCATTTATCGGTGCAGCCTGAAACTCTGATAGCTTTTCATCATCAGAATACGGATTTCCCACTATTTTCATAAAGCGCTCTAGTAACTCACTAGACCCTGCAGCATTATACTCTGCAATTATTTTTTCGATCATATGGTTACGAGGAATTACACGAGGATTTGCCGCTCTCATTACTTCATAACTATTATTGTAAGTTAAGTTTACCCACTTAGCTCTCCATTTGATTAGCGACTCTGGTACTACTGTTTCTCCCTTTAAGGATTCAGTAAGTGCATCAAAGGTATTGGTGTAGTCGAGCTGGTTATCTTTTAATAGCGTTAATAACCCTGCAATTAACTCACTTCCGCTTGCATTTTTTGCACTCAAGCCCAGTTTTTTCTCCCACATAGCCGTAAACTCAGTATTAAACTGCTCAGCAAAACTATTAATAAATGGCGTCATTAACGAAACAGCTTGCTCGTCATCATCACTAATAAGCGGTATTAAGCTCTCAGCTAAGCGTGCGCAGTTCCAGTTAGCTATATTAGGTTGATTACCAAAGGCATAACGACCTTGTTTATCGATAGAGCTAAACACGGTGTCAAAATCAAAATTATTCATCATGGCGCAGGGGCCGTAATCAATGGTTTCTCCACTTACTAGCGTATTATCGGTATTCATTACTCCATGAATAAAACCAACACGCATCCAACTAACCACTAATTCAACTTGGCTTTTAATTACAGCGCCTAAAAAGGCTAAATAGCGTTGTGGCCCTATATCTGTTATTTCTGGATAATGACGCTCTATAGCTAAATCAGCTAAATTCTTAAGCCCTTCAACATCGCCTTGCGTCGCTAAATATTGAAATGAACCAACACGAATGTGGCTACTTGCTAAACGAGTCACTATTGCACCTGCTTGTGGCGGATTACGATAAACCGTTTCACCACTGCCAACGACGGCTAAACATCGGGTGGTTTTAACACCCAGTGCATGCATTGCTTCGCTCATTACGTATTCACGAATAGCAGGACCAAGTGCACAGCGCCCATCTCCCCCTCTAGAATAAGGAGTAGCACCAGAGCCCTTTAATTGAATATCCCACAGCTGATTTTTATCATCATTAATAGCGCCCAGCAAATGCGCTCGCCCATCGCCTAAACGTGGTGAAAAATGTCCAAATTGGTGCCCAGAGTAACCAAGTGCTACCGCAGGAATCGCCTGTTTTTCGTTACCGCTAAAAGTGCTAGCACGCAAATCAGCTGCAACGTTAATATTAAACTCTTTTGCTAAGCTCTCGTTCCACAGCAATAACTGAGGAGAGGCAACACTTGCAGGAAAATCTTCTATCGCAAAGTTTTCCGTAATGTCTGTGTATCTTGGCACTAATTTCATGGTAATTCCTATTATTGCTGACTTATACCAACGCGGTTGTCACCTACACCATAGGCCACAATTAAGCTCAACTCTTGCATACTTAAGCCACTTTGCTTTTGCATTTCATTAAAAAAAGCTTGGGCTGCATTCAGTGATTTTTTAGTTTGTAGGCCGCCATCTATAATTTTATGGGCGCGCAAGTAACTCTCTACATCGCGTGATAGTAAAAAAGTATCTTTACCAAGTGCTCGCAGTGTATAAGGGCCTGTATTGCCACCTAAACGCGAACCATGCTTTTTTAAATATGCCCACAAACCAATAATATCGTCTGTTGGCCAATTAGCGACAAACTGACTAAAACTGCCATGTTCCTCTGCTGTTTCGTGGATCATGTAAGCATTTTCGGTAATTGTTTTTACTTTTTTATAGTTACGAACGATTCGCTCATCCGTTGCTTTTTGTTCCAGCATATCAGGTGGCATCATTAATAACTTATCAACGCTAAAATCCCAAAAAACCTCTCTAAAGCCTGGCCACTTATTATTAATGACTGACCAATAAAAGCCGCTTTGAAATACTTTTCGAGTAAATTCCTCAAGCCAATCGTCGTCACTTAACGTGCTTAGTTGTTTTTTAGATAGCGGTTTTGCAAGTAATAACTTAAGCATTTTTTCGGAGCCTTTTCGCTCTACCGCTCGCTTATAAATATCGCTAAATTTTTCCATACTAATTAAATACCTCACTACTTATATTGCTAGTGTACGAGAAAAGCACCCAATACGTAACCACTCCCATTATGGATGAATGAATATGCATTTAGTCGCTTGACACCTAGACGGCTAAAATGCTTTAATCGCCGTAATTACCCTATTTAAATTGCACAGGTTTGTAAGTTTTTACTCTACAAACAGGTGTAAAGGGCTAGAAGAGGTGCGTTATTCAGGTAGCGTATGTTAGGAGCGCAAACTCCAGTGAGCATACGTGAGGGGGATTAACGCCGAGAAGTAACCACTTTTGCGAGGTGTTTATTTCGGGCGACTAGGTTGAACCCTAGCGACTGTCACCAATAGCTGCTTATAAAAAGCAGCTTATTAGTTTGGTGGAGAGCTTCTGGTCTTAAATATTAAGGCCGTGCGCCCTATTATTTTAAGCCCATTCGCTCTTCGAATTATTAGTTCGAACGACGTTAATGCGGCTCCTTCCATAAAGCTTTTTAACTCTTCGAATAATATCAATTGCATTAAATTAGTTATCGCTAAAATGATCACGTTTTTAATAAAGTTGGTACAAATTATAAGTTCGTGAGAGATGATCAACAACTTCAATTTAAACGACTACTCATTGTGGACCGCGCTCGTAACGCCATTTGATCAACATGGCGATGTTGACTACAACACGTTAACTAAACTGGTTAGCGATCAAGAAGCAGCACATAACGGTATTTTACTACTTGGCAGTACGGGCGAAGGTTTAGCACTAACGCTAAAAGAGCAACAAGCCATTGTTGAACACGTATGCCAGCTAAAACCAGCAGTACCACTCATGGTTGCTGTGGGCGGTAGTAACTTAAAGCAACAAATTGAGTGGGTTAACTACTGTAATACACTACCTATTCATAGCTTTTTACTTGGCTCGCCGCTTTATGCAAAACCCGGTGCTATAGGTCAAACCCATTGGTTTGAAAGCCTACTTAATGCAAGTGTTCACCCGTGTATGCTTTATAACGTACCCGGTCGAAGTGCTATTAGCATTCCAACGGCAACAATTCAAAACTTACAAAATAATAAAAATTTATGGGCGTTAAAAGAAGCGAGCGGCAGCATTGCTCAGTTTGAAGCTTATCGCCAAGCTGCGCCTAATTTAGCTATTTTTAGTGGCGACGATGCGCTAATGCCTTATTTTGCTCAAGCTGGCGCAAAAGGTTTGGTGTCGGTAGCTGCAAATGCATGGCCCGCACAAACTCACGAGTTTGTTAAACGCAGCTTAAGTGGTCAACACCCTAATTTATTTGCCCAGTGGTCAAGCGCTATTAATAGCCTATTTGCTGTTGCAAACCCTATTCCCGTAAAGGTATTGATGCATTTGCAAGGTCGCTTAAGCAGCCCGCAACTTCGTCCACCTTTAACACACCTTGAGTTAACTCAAACCGATTGCATCACAACTGCAAACAACACCATTTTATCTTGGCATTAAATACAGGTTTTTATAATGAGCTGGTTAGAACTATTAAATAATTTAGAATCGGGCGCAGTACGCGCAGCATCACAAAACGAAAGCGGCCAATGGCAAGCTAACGTAGAAGTAAAACAAGGCATTTTGGATGCCTTCAAAAATGGCACTAATACTGAGTTTGCAGGTGGTTTTGTTGATAAACATAACTTAGCTCCGCAAGAATTTAGTACTGACGATGGCGTACGTATGGTGCCGGGTGGCTCTAGTGTTCGCCGTGGTGCTTATGTTGCTAAAGGCACGATTATTATGCCACCAGCGTATGTAAACATTGGTGCATACATCGACGAAGGCACAATGGTAGATAGCCACGCATTAGTTGGCTCGTGTGCACAAGTAGGTAAAAACGTACATTTAAGTGCTGCAGTGCAGCTTGGTGGTGTACTTGAGCCAATTGGTGCAAGCCCAGTAGTTGTAGAAGACGACGCCTTTATTGGCGCTGGCTGTATTATTGTTGAAGGCGTAGTCATTAAAAAAGGCGCAGTACTTGCCCCAGGCGTGCGTTTATCAGCAACTATTCCGGTATACGACTGCGTAAACGAGCGCCAACTCGATAAAGGCGAGCCAATCCCAGAATTCGCGATCGTAATACCAGGCTCTCGCCCTGCGTCAAACGAGTGGGCGCGCGAGCAAGGCTTAAGCATGTCGTGTGCGTTAATTGTTAAATACCGCGACGAGAAAAGCGATGCATCGTTATTGCTAGAAGAGGTTTTACGATAATGAGCTTTTTGAGCACGCCTATCAAAACCGCTGTAAATACAATTACACAACAACTTGATACACCTTTTTTTGTTTACGACCTAGATCAACTAAACACGCATCTTGCACGTTTAGTTGCGCAAACCGATGTAAAACTGTGGTACGCGGTAAAAGCAAATCCACTGTCTAAAATTATTCAAAGCTTAGACAGTGCTGGCTTTAATTTTGACGTAGCAAGTAAAGGTGAGCTTGAGCAAGTGCTAGCACAAGGTATTAGCTCACAGCGCGTGCTCAACACAGGGCCTGCAAAAAGCCCTAAACAAATTAAACACTTTATTGAGCGCGGAGTACGTATATTCGTAGCCGAAAGCCTCAATCAAGTACGTTGGTTAAACCAACAAGCGCAACTGCAAAATACGCAGTTACAAGTGTTACTGCGAGTGCAATTACGCTGGCCTGAAGGTGAAAAAAATCCACTGGGCGGCGACAGCCTTACGCCGTTTGGTTTGGGTTGTAATGAGTGGCAAGCTTTAAATATATCTGATTATTCAGCTCTTAGTTTTGATGGTTTGCATATTTTTCAGTGGGGCAACATGCTTAGCACACAAAAGCTAAGCGACTTGTGGTCACAAATGATTGCCCCCCTTAGCCAACTTGCCAACGATTTAAATATTAGCCTTAAAATTTTAGATTTAGGCGGTGGTTTAGGCATTCCTTATACACAAAATGAAGCAACGCTTGATTGGGATGACTTAATAGCTGCTCTCGCTAAAATAAAGCATGATGCGGGTGTAGAAGAGTTATGGATGGAGCTTGGCCGTTATGCCGTAGGCGAATGTGGTCATTACGCAAACCCAGTGGTAGAGCGCAAACAAAACTATAACCAAGAACAGGTTATTTTGAGCGGTGGCATAAATCATTTATTACGCCCTGCTGTTACCAGCCAAGATTTTCCTGCTGCGTTACTGCGTGAATCCAGTGCTAAAACTCAAGCGGTCACTTTATACGGCCCACTTTGTACAGCGCTTGATTGCTTGGGTGAACATAACTTACCAAGCGATTTAAATGAGCACGACTGGCTAGTATTTAGCCAATGCGGTGCTTACGGCTTTACCGAAAGTATGCCGTATTTTTTATGCCATGAGCTCGCCGGCGAGTACACATTGCAAAACGGTGAACTTACCTGTGTTCGCCAAGCCGAAAATGCCAGCCACTACTTAAGGTAATAAGCATGAGTAATACAACACACATCAGCCAAGAGAACATTGTAGTAGGGGAAGTTGCAAACGGCTTACCGCTTACAATTCCTGTTTATCGTTTAAAAGGCGATGGCACAGGGCCTAGTGTTTATGTTCAGGCCAATATGCATGGCGCTGAAGTACAAGGCAACGCTGTTATTTTTCAGCTACTTGAGCAATTAAAACATCTTAACCTTAGTGGCGATATTACCCTTGTACCTTATGCAAATCCGATTGGTTGTAATCAAAAATCTGGCGAGTTTACCCTTGGCAGGTTCGATCCGATTACGGGCACTAATTGGAATCGCATGTATCACTACAATAAAAATTTAGTGGCACAGTTTGCACAAAATCATACCCAGTATGACGACGCTACATTAAAAAGTAACTTCAAACAGGCGCTTATTGACGAAGTAGACAGCAAACTTAACGGCCCGGCTTA
Source organism: Pseudoalteromonas sp. Z1A6 (assembly GCF_011378745.1). Taxonomy (NCBI): domain Bacteria; kingdom Pseudomonadati; phylum Pseudomonadota; class Gammaproteobacteria; order Alteromonadales; family Pseudoalteromonadaceae; genus Pseudoalteromonas; species Pseudoalteromonas sp. Z1A6. Next base: position 813 of record NZ_WTKW01000128.1, on the reverse strand, counting down.
TTTACTTAATACGGGTAAACGCATTGCGCTTAACTTACAAAAGCTCGCTCATCAGGCTGATATAGTACTCGATTTACACACAGGCCCTATTTCAAGCAAGCATTTGTACTGCCCAACCTATGCAACCGACAGCGCACGTTACTTTAATATTGAGCATGTATTGCTTATTCCTAGTGATTTTGACGGTGCAATGGATGAAGCTAACTTTTGCCCATGGTGGCATTTGAGTGATGCACTTAGCGAGCAAGGTCGTGAATTATCAATACCTGTAGAAGCATTTACTGTAGAGCTAGGCAGCCAAGAAAAAATAGACTTAAAAGAAGCACTAAACGATGCTAACAGTATTTTAAGTTACTTAAATCACAAAGGTGTTTTACAAAATGCACCGCATACGCCAGCTAATATCACTCGCTATGCATGTAATTTAGATAACTACTTTGCTTATTACGCCCCCATTGGCGGCATGGTTGAATACATAGCCCCACTTGGTGGGCACATTAAATCCGGTGAGCCTATTGCTAATATTTTACGCATGGAGCGCTACTTAAGCGAGCAACCACTGCAAACACTTACTCTCGATTGCGATGCAATTGCCATTTTGCACTTTGCCTCGGCGAGTGTTAACCAAGGCACCGAACTTTATAAGTTTTTTACTAACATATTTGAGCTTTAGCTTACCCTTCTCATTGCGTGAGAGTAATACCAATTGCATTAAATTAGTGATCTATTATAGCGATAAGAAAATAGCTTAATAACAAGGCTAAAATTATGGTACATAGTTGTTCTATATAAATAATTTTTAACGTAGTTAGT
>NZ_WTKW01000127.1:0-11223 GCF_011378745.1 Pseudoalteromonas sp. Z1A6 | reverse complement strand
TAAGTTTATTAGTTGATTTAGAGCTGATATAAAACCATTTAAAAGCTTTTTAAAATTCTTTTAAACCTCCTTTAAAACAGGGCTTTAATACGCTCCATTTGCGATTGTAAAAGTAAACTCTGAGAGTGGCTCATAATGTCACTCTCTCGTTTGTTTTCGCTCAGTAAGCGCCCTACTTCTTGTGCTTCAAAGCTGTAACCTTGTGACTGCCTGCCATCTTCAAAATGCTCAATTAAATCATCAAGCTCATACAAAGAACACTCATAAGCTCTAAATGCATCGGGTATTTTTATATAGCCTTTGTCGCCTATAATATACGCGCCATTCCCTAACCGGCATTGAAATGACGTTGCTAAGCTCACCATTACATCGCCACAATTAGCAGTAATAAGTACATCGTCTTCCACGCCTTTGTAGCGAATGTTTGCTCTTACGTGTAAGTTTTCAAGGTCGCTATTTAAAAAGTAATTAGCAATGGCAAGCGGATAAATTCCCATATCGAGTAAACAACCGCCCGCTAAATCTGGGTTGTATTCACGCCCGTCGGGGTTAAAAGGCACAGGGTAACCAAAGTCAGCTTTAACATGTTTAATAGTGCCAATTCGCCCTTGCTCTACCCATTGTTTTGCTTTTTGTATTGCAGGTAAAAAGTACGTCCACATGGCTTCCATTAAAAATACGTCGTGCTTTTTAGCCAGTAAAGACAACTGCTTGCAATCTTCAGCCGAAACCGTAATGGGCTTTTCGCACAATACATGCTTACCTGCTTTAATAGCATCGCTGGCATTTTTAAAGTGAAAGTTATGCGGGGTCGCAATGTAAACTACATCAACGTTTTTATCGTCAAATAATGCCTGATACCCTTCGTAGGCATTGGCCGCACCATACTTGCTCGCAAAAGCGGTTGCATCATCCCCATTTCTTGCTGCGACTGCGTACGCAACACCATTATTTGTATGTGCTAAGTCTTCACAAAATTGTGCAGCAATTCGGCCACAACCAACAATACCCCAGTTTATTTTTTTCATAGTGTTTCCTTATGATCTTAAAAAGAAATTTAAGTGAACTCCAACAACCAAGCAATAAACTTGCAAATTAATTGTTAAACATAGTTTAAAACTAGCTTGACTTAACAATATCAAATCATTAATGTTAGCGCTAACACTAAAACAACATTAAGCATCACATTTATGTTCCTTGGTATCGATTTAGGCACTTCAGGTGTAAAAGTAATTATTTTAGACGAGCAAGACCAATTGCTTGCTCAAGCAAGTGGATCTTTAAGCGTTTCACGCCCAGCACCACTTTTTTCTGAGCAAAACCCTACAGATTGGTGGCTTGCTACATGTAGTGCAATTGATGAGCTTAAAAATACTCACCCTGCATTACTAAAATCGGTAAAGGCTGTGGGCCTTTCTGGGCAAATGCATGGCGCTACGCTGCTTGATAAAAACAATAACATTATTCGCCCAGCCATTTTATGGAACGACGGGCGCAGTGCAGCACAATGTGTAGAGCTTGAAAAACGCGAACCAAATTCTCGTAATATTACCGGCAACATAGCAATGCCTGGTTTTACTGCACCTAAATTGGTGTGGTTAAAAGAGTTTGAACCAGAAAACTTTGCAAAAGTAGCCAAAGTATTATTACCAAAAGACTACCTACGCTTTTTAATGACCGGTGATTTTGCATCAGACATGTCTGACTCGGCTGGCACACTGTGGCTAGACGTAGAAAAAAGAGCATGGTCACAAAAAATGCTTAGCGCCTGCGACTTAACAGAGCAACACATGCCTACTCTTTTTGAAGGCACACAAATTACGGGCAAATTAACCGCTGAAGTGGCTGCTAAATGGGGTATGGAGCAAGTGCCTGTTGTTGCAGGTGGTGGCGATAATGCCGCAGGCGCTGCCGGTGTTGGCGTAGTAAAACCTAAACAAGCGTTTTTGTCATTAGGTACTTCGGGCGTTTACTTTGTTGCTAACGATAAATACCTGCCTAACCCAGAAGGTGCTGTACATACTTTTTGTCATTGCATTGAAAACACCTGGCACCAAATGTCAGTGGTGTTAAGCGCAGCGAGCTGCTTAACCTGGGTCACTAAATTAACCGGTTTTGAAAACGAAAGCGCATTACTTGAACAAGTAAGCAAATGCGACTTTAGCAAACCAAGCTCAGTGATATTTTTACCTTATTTAACTGGCGAACGTACGCCGCATAATAACCCCGATGCTAAAGGCGTGTTTTTTGGTTTAGACAGTGATACCGATGCAGCAGCCCTTGGCCGTGCAGTACTCGAAGGGGTTGCTTTTGCCTTTGCCGATGGACAACAAGTACTGCTTGATGCCGGTGCACAAATTGACGATGTAACCGTTATTGGTGGCGGCGCTAAGAGCCCACTGTGGGGAAAAATCATCGCAAGCGTACTTAACCGCCCCCTTATTTACCGAGAAGGCTCAGAAGTTGGCCCTGCATTTGGCGCCGCAAGACTTGCCCGAATAGGAGTAGAACAACTCCCTGCACAACAAGTATGTGTTAACGGCAAAGTAACGCAAACAATTGAGCCAGACCCAGTTATGCAAGACTTTTACGCACAACAATACACAACATACAAAGCACTTTATCAAAGTGTAAAAACATACTTTTAATACACTATTATAAAATTAATGGAGCACATTATGAGCGAGCAATTTTTTACAAACGTTGAAAAAATTAAATTTGAGGGTGAAAACTCTAAAAACCCATTTGCATTTCGTTACTACGACGAAAACCAAGTAGTGCTTGGCAAAACAATGAAAGAACATTTACGTTTTGCAGCCTGTTACTGGCATAACTTTTGTTCTACAGGGTTTGATATTTTTGGTGAAGGTACATTTGATCGTCCTTGGATCCAACCTGTAGGCAACCAATTAGAACTTGCTGAACAAAAAGTAAAAGTAGCCTTTGAATTTTATGAAAAATTAGGCGTTCCTTACTTTTGTTTTCATGATGTTGATATTGCCCCTGAAGGCAAAACACTACAAGAAAGCCACGATAACGTAACGCACATAGCTAACATTATCGAAAAAGAAATGCAGCGCACAGGTGTAAAACTACTGTGGGGTACTGCTAACTTATTCTCAAATCAGCGTTTTTGTGCCGGTGGTGCAACAAACCCTAATCCTAATACGTATGCATACGCAGCAGCACAAGTTAAACATGCAATGGAAATTACGCATCGTTTAGGCGGCGAAAACTACGTACTTTGGGGTGGCCGTGAAGGTTACGATACGCTACTAAATACAGACCTTGCACAAGAAAGCGAACAGTACGCACGCTTTTTGAAAATGGTTGTAGAGCACAAGAAAAAAATTGGTTTTAAAGGCACATTATTAATTGAGCCAAAACCACAAGAGCCAACTAAGCACCAGTACGATTACGATACAGCAACGGTTGCAGGCTTTTTATATAAGCATGGCTTACAAGACGAAATTAAAGTAAACATTGAAGCAAACCACGCAACACTTGCGGGTCATAGTTTCCATCACGAAATTGCAGTTGCTTGCGCTGAGGGCATTATGGGTAGTATTGATGCTAACCGTGGCGACATGCAAAACGGTTGGGATACTGACCAATTTCCTAACGACGTAGCCGAGTGCACACTTGTTGTTTACGAAATTTTAAAAATGGGTGGTTTTACAACCGGTGGCTTTAACTTTGACACTAAACTTCGTCGTCAATCGTGTGAGCGTGATGACTTATTCATTGGTCACATTGGCGGTATGGATACAATGGCTAAAGCATTACTCAATGCAGCAGCAATGATTGAAGGTGGCGAGCTAACTGACTTTGTTGAAAAACGTTACGCTGGTTGGAAAGAAGACCTAGGTCAAAGCATTCTAAATGGTGAGCAATCACTTGAGAGCCTTTCAGCCTTAGTACACGAGAACAACATCGATCCTAAGCAAGTTTCTGGTCGCCAAGAGCTGCTTGAGAATATTGTTAACCGCTACGTATAAGGACATCGCCTCGGTTTTAAAGCCGAGGCGTACATCATTATGAACTTGTTAGAACAACTCAAAAAAGTAACCACAGTCGTTGCCGACAGTGGCGATGTAGAGTCAATCAAAGCTCTACAACCGGTTGATGCAACAACCAACCCTTCGTTAATTTTACAAGCTGCAAAATTACCTCAGTATAAACATTTAATTAGTGATGCTATAAGCAAAGCTGGCAACGACGTTGACGCTATTTGCGACCAACTTATTGTTAACTTTGGCTGTGAAATACTAAAAGTAATACCTGGGCGTATATCAAGCGAAGTAGATGCGCGTTTATCGTTTGACACCCAAGCAAGTATTGCCAAAGGGCGTAAGCTTATTTCACTTTACGAGCAAGCGGGTATTTCAAAAGACCGCGTACTTATTAAACTTGCTTCAACGTGGGAAGGCATTAAAGCCGCTGAGCAGTTAGAAAAAGAAGGCATTAAGTGTAACTTAACGCTGCTTTTTTCGATGGCTCAAGCCATTGCCTGCGCACAAGCTAACGTAACGCTTATATCTCCGTTTGTTGGTCGTATTCTTGATTGGTATAAAGCGTCTGAAAACAAAGAGTACACCCCAAGTGAAGATCCTGGTGTGCAGTCGGTTACTGGTATTTATCAGTATTACAAAAAGTACGATTATAAAACGGTGGTAATGGGCGCAAGCTTTAGAAACATTGAAGAAATAATCGAACTTGCTGGCTGTGATTTACTCACTATCTCGCCACCACTGTTAAATAGTTTACAAAGCCAAGAAGGTGAACTGGTTACTAAACTTGACGCTGCAAACATAACAAAAGCGCCGCGAAGTGAAATAACCGAGCTTACCCATCAGCAGTTTTTATGGCAGCACAACGAAGATGCAATGGCCAGCGAAAAGCTCGGTGAAGGCATTCGTAACTTTGCCAAAGACCAGCGTATTTTAGCTAAATTGGTTGAAGACCTACTACACTAATTTCCCTCAAGCCTGCCACATTACGTGCGGGCTTTTTTATTTTTATTTGAGGTAATACATGACTCAGCTTTCTTCTCGTGCGCCTTTTGCTAATGCCATTCGCGCACTCAGTATGGATGCGGTACAGCAAGCAAATTCAGGGCATCCGGGCGCACCTATGGGTATGGCCGATATAGCCGAAGTACTGTGGAACGATTTTTTAAACCACAATCCTAACGATCCAAATTGGCCTAACCGAGACCGCTTTGTACTCAGTAACGGTCACGGCTCTATGCTTATTTATTCTTTATTGCATTTAAGCGGGTACGAGCTACCACTTAGCGAGCTTAAACAATTTAGACAAATGCATTCAAAAACCCCAGGTCATCCTGAATACGGTTATACCCCAGGTGTTGAAACAACCACAGGTCCGCTTGGCGCAGGTTTATCAAATGCCGTAGGGATGGCCATTGCCGAAAAAGCCCTAGCAGCACAATTTAACAAAGAGAGTTTTGATATTGTTGATCATTACACTTACTGTTTTATGGGTGATGGCTGTTTAATGGAAGGCATATCGCACGAAGTATGTTCGCTTGCAGGCACATTAGGCCTGGGTAAACTTATTGCTTTTTGGGACGATAACGGCATATCTATCGACGGACACGTTGAGGGCTGGTTTACCGACGACACCGCTAAACGCTTTGACGCTTACGGCTGGCATGTAATAAAAGATATAGACGGTCACGACCCAGAACAAATTGCCAGCGCCATTGCACAAGCCAAACTAGTGAGCGATAAACCTACCCTACTTTGTTGTAAAACCGTGATTGGCTTTGGCTCGCCAAATAAATCAGGCTCGCACGACTGCCACGGCTCGCCATTAGGTAATGACGAAATAACTGCTGCACGTAAATTCTTAAACCTACCAAATGAAGCATTTAGTATCAGTGATAATATTTACGCCCATTGGGACGCTAAACAAAGTGGTGATAAAAAACAAAAACAATGGCAGCAACTGTTTAGCGACTACACCAAAAGCCACCCAGAGCTTGCTAAAGAATTTGAGCGTCGCGTAATTAAACGCACCCTGCCTGACAACTTTGAAGCTATTGCAAACAACTATATTGCACAGTGCAACAAAGATGCTGCTAACATTGCCAGCCGAAAAGCCTCGCAAAACACCATTGAAGCCTTTGCCCCGCATTTACCAGAGTTACTGGGTGGCTCTGCCGATTTAGCCGGTTCTAACTTAACGCTGTGGTCTGGCTCTAAAGGCATAAGCGCAGATGACGCCAGCGGTAATTACCTATTTTATGGCGTGCGCGAGTTTGGTATGAGCGGCATTATGAATGGCATATCACTGCACAGTGGTTTTATTAATTACGGTGCTACATTTTTAATGTTTATGGAATACGCCCGTAACGCAGTAAGAATGTCGGCACTTATGGGTATTCAAAATATATTTGTGTATACCCATGACTCTATTGGCCAAGGTGAAGACGGCCCGACTCATCAACCTATTGAGCAACTAGCCAACCTACGTATGACGCCAAACTTAGTCACATGGCGCCCATGTGACGCGGTAGAAACCGCCGTTTCGTGGAAAAACGCTATACAAAATCAGCAGCAACCTACGGCGCTTATTTTTAGTCGCCAAGGGCTCAACCACCAGCCACGCAGCGCTCAGCAAATTAGCGACATAGAAAAAGGCGGCTATATTCTTAGCGAAAGCAATAAAGCGCCTGAGCTTATTTTAATTGCAACAGGCTCTGAGGTTGATTTAGCAATGCAAGCCGCTAAAGAGCTAACAAAACAAGGCGTTGCCGTGCGTGTGGTTTCAATGCCAAGCACCACATTGTTCGACCTACAATCAGACGATTACAAGCAAAGTGTATTACCAAACTCAATTGTAAACCGTATTGCAATTGAAACCTCACACCAAGATTACTGGCTCAAATATGTTGGCTTACAAGGCAAAGTAATTGGTATGAGCACTTTTGGTGAATCGGCGCCAGGTAACGTGTTATTAGCGCACTTTGGCTTTACCACCAAAAACGTAGTTAGCACCGCGCAGGCGTTAATTAAAGCCAACGCCTAATACATTTAGTACGCGTAATGCGCGCAATAATACAATTTTATCCAATTAATGCGCTAAGCCTCCCAAAGCTCGGCGCATTTTTATAATTAACTAACAAAGGTGAACTATGAAATATTTACTATTAATTATGCTTTTTAGTGCAGGTACTAGTTTTAACGCATGGGCAAATGACAAGCAAAATGATGAACTAATGCTAACGATTTTTTTAAAACACGACCAATCAAAAAACCTCTCTGAAATAAAAGAAATACTCAACAACGCCAACTTTTACAAACATTTTCCGCCAGAGGGTGCAACGGTAGAATCTTGGAAAGTAATGATGGGCATAGGCCAAGTAGTTACTTTGCGCTTTCCGGCAGCACTATTACCAAAAGTAAATTTATCGATTGAACGTTATGGTTGGAAAGCCTACAGCACTGAGTTTTACCCAACTTACGATCTGTATCCAATCGTAAAAGAAGAAATTAAAAAAGCCAGAATGAACAATTAAAAGAGTAACCACCATGACAACTTCACTTGTTCAATACACACTAAGTAATGAGGCAAACGACACTATTTCTATTATTAACTACGGTGCCCGGCTTACCAGCTGGGTTACCCATGTTGATAATAAAAAAAGAAATATTGTACTTGGCTATTCTAATATTAATGACTATTTAAACGACACGTTTTACTTAGGCGCAGTAGCCGGCCCTTATGCAAATAGGCTAAGTAACGCCCAAATACACATTGATAATAAAGCTTATGCGCTTAATAAAAACGAAGGCAATAACCAACTTCATGGCGGGCATAAAGCATTAAGCGACTTGTTTTGGCAGCTCGATTATCATCAAAAAAATGCGCTAAGTTTAAGTATTACTCTACCCGATGGATACAACGGCTACCCCGGTAAAACTATATTTAACGTGCTGTATACCTTTACCACTAACAGTAAAAACCAAAGTAATCTTGATATTAAATTTACGATTACCAGTAATAAAAAAACCATTGCAGGGCCAACAGCGCACCCATATTTTAATTTAAATGGCATTACTAACAGCGCACAAGGGCATACATTAAAACTGGCTGCCACGCATTATACCCCCGTAGATACAAACGCCATTCCCACAGGTTTAATAGCCCCAGTAGCAAATACCACTTTTGACTACACAAATGCGCGTGTGCTTAATAAAACCGATAAACTCGATCATAACTTTGTAACCGAGCAAGTACTTAACCTGCAAGCCAATAAGCAACACGCAGAGCTTACTAGCGCCGATGAAAAAGTAATGCTGAGTGTGCTTTCTAACTACCCTGCTATTCAAGTGTACACGGGGCAGCACTTAAAAAATCCGTTTAACCAATTTGACGGTATTTGCCTAGAGCCGCAATTTTGCCCCGACAGCCCTAATAACCCACACTTCCCATTTAGCTATTTAACACCACAAGTGCCTTTGCAAACGCATATTAGTTACTGCTTAGCTAACTTGAAATCTTAATAATAAACCTATCAAAAATAGCTATTTTAAGCGCTTAAAACCAAAAAAGGATCGCTATTAAGCGATCCTTTACGGGAGGTTAAATGTTTAGTGCGATTATAAATCGCTTACAAAGCTTTTAAGTTTTAACTCACGGTCAATTAATAATGGGTAATCGGTGCGCCCTTGCATTGGCCAATCGTTGCGCCAAGTACGTGCATCGCTTATACCCCAAAAAGTAACACGGCTTACTTTATCGTCATATTTTTTAAGTATGTTAAACACGGCTTTGTAGCGCTCGCCTAACTGGGTGTTTACTTCACTCGGTAAACCATCTGGGTATGGGTTAAATCGCTCTTGCAGCGCAATATCTAACGAAATATCAGCCCCTTGTTCTTCACCTTCAGGGAAGGGTAAAACCGAAATATCAAGCTCGGTTATCATCACATCAATACCCGTTGCAGCGTATGCCACAATAGAGTCTTCCATTAACGAAAGCTCTGGGTTATCAAGCGAATAATGCGCTTGCATACCAATACCATCTATTTCAATGCCTTTGCTTTGTAAATTTTTAATAAGCGCAATTGCACCGGCTCTTTTTTCTGGCTTATATAAGTTGTAATCGTTGTAGTATAGCTTGGCATTAGGCGCTGCCTGCTTAGCGTATTTAAACGCATATTCTATAAAGTCGTCACCAATAATGGTGCTCCATTTAGATTCACGCAGTGTGCCGTCTTCGTTAAGTGCTTCGTTTACAACGTCCCATGCAAAAATACGGTTTTTATAGCGCCCTGCAACTGAATTTATATGGTTTTGCATGCGCTTAAGTAATGCATCGCGGGTTAGCGGCTCGCCTTGTTCGTCTTCAAAAACCCAATCAGGCGTTTGCGAATGCCACACTAATGTGTGCCCAACTAATTCTTGGTTGTTCTCTTGTGCGTACTTAACTAGCGCATCTGCGGCTTCAAAATCATACGTTTCAAGCTCTGGGTGTATACGTTCCCACTTCATAGAATTTTCTGGCGTAAAGGTATTAAATTGCGCTTTAGCCACGTTTAAATCTTCAGGCAAAGCTCCTAACACTTGGTCGCGGCTAATTGCGGTACCAATTTTAAAGTGATCTTTAAATTGCGCTTTAAGCGTTAATTGCGCCGGCGCTTTTTGTGCTTTTAAAGTCGGTTTACTTTGCTCTGCTGAGCCATTACAGCCAAGTGTAAGGCTCGACATTCCTAATAAAATAGCAATCGTTAGTTTATTTTTATGCATGATGTACCTGTTGTGTGTTTTTTAGTGTGCAAGGTAAACTTAACACCATATAGTCTTTTTGACAACAACGTTTTATTAAAATAGACTGAACAAAAATAACACAGCACACATTTCTTAATTGCATACCTAACTAGCAAGATAATTAGTAAATAAATTAGCAAGGACACACATGAAAAACACAACAAACACTTTATCACTAAAAGCCGCAGGCACCTTTGCATTAACGATTGCATTAACGATTGTATTAACTGCTGCATTAACTTCTGCATCACCTGTTAGCGCAGCAGATAAACCCAAGCAACTTACCTCATCTATAGTGAGCCCAAAAGACGCGCACATCACTCACTACGAAGGCGGTGATTTTCATACCTACTTTTATGGCGATACATCACTCACCAAAGGCGCTATTACAGGTGTGGCGGTTATTAAACCTAATAACGAAATACATCCCGCCCACCAGCATCCCGATGAAGAATACTTAATGATTCTTGAGGGCTCAGGCACCTGGACACTTAATGGCAAAAGCCAACCAGCACTCACCGGAGATATTTTATTTGCAGCCCCTAATGACCTACACGGTATTTATAACAACGGCGATGTGCCACTTAAGTTTGTAGTCGTGAGGTATCAGGCTAAGTAGGTTTAGTGGCTTTTTAGTGGAGTAGACTAAGAAAATTATGCACTAAGAGGTTAAGAGACGCTTCGCTTTTAGAGGAAAAAATAGCCTGATATAAGATCAGGCTGTTTTGGGTTATTCATCATAAAATTTTATAAAAGAATTTTTCCCTTCGTTAATATCATTTAGCCAAGCATGTGCGATATTAGGATTTAAATGTTGCTTCTTTTTATTAATGTTTTGAAGTGATTTTATCAATTGATCAGCAGCATCCGAATATTTATAAAAATGCTGTTCCATATCAAACTTTATTGGGTTCTTAGCATTAATAAAAGAACCAGTAACTAACCCAACTTCTGGAAGTGCTGCAGTTATATGATCAAACTTATTCCAAGAATAGCCTTTATTTAATATTGCTAACTTATTAGCTAGCTCAAATCCTTTTTCATCAAGTAATTTACACCCTAAATCATATTCTACCTCCCAAAGTGACAGAAGTGACTGCTTGCACTGTTTCAACGTTTGATTTCCTCGTCGAAAGATATCAAAAACCCTATCTTCGACCTGACTTTCAAACGTATCATCTTCATTTATCTGTATTTCATCGAATGAGTATTTGAGAACAATTAAAATAAGACACAACAGTGAAGAACGATTCATGCCTCTACTAAGATCCATCTTTAGAGAACTGACTAATTTCTCATCCGAGTTTCTAAACAATCCATCAATATAATAGCTAGGGAAAGGAAATCCAATGCTTGGTATGTTGAGACAAAAGCGACATGTAAAGTCCAAAATAATCAGCTTTTCTTTAAAAGTTTTATTTGGATA